>JBJTIJ010000459.1:0-12647 GCA_046094945.1 Planctomycetia bacterium
AGGTCGTGCGCGGCAAGGACCAGCTGGTGGGCCACGGCGAGAACCTGCCGCTGGACCTGCTCTTCGTGCGCGACGACGACATCCCGGACCTCGTGCAGGAAGACGTGTGCGACCTGGGCATCGTCGGCCTGGACGTGATCGAGGAGGCGCGCCTCTCGCTGGCCGCCGCCGGCGGAACGGCGCGCTACGAGGTGCTGCGCACGCTGGACTTCGGCCGCTGCCGGCTGTGCCTCGCCGTGCCCGACGGCTCGCCCGTCACGCGCCCCGAGGCGCTGGCCGGCTGCCGCATCGCGACCACCTACCCGCACATCCTGCGGCGCTGGCTCGACGGCCGCCGCATCCCCGCCCGCATCGTGACGCTCTCGGGCTCGGTCGAGATCGCCCCGCGCCTCGGGCGCGCCGATGCCATCTGCGACCTGGTCTCCACCGGGTCCACGCTGGTGGCCAACCGGCTGCACGAGATCGAGACCGTGCTCGAGAGCCACGCCGTGCTCATCCGCACCCCCGTGCCGCTGGCGCCGGGGAAGGATGCCTGGGTGCAGCGGCTGCTGATGCGCATCGACGGCGTGCAGCAGGTGCGCGAGAGCAAGTACATCCTGCTGCACGCGCCGCGCGCGGCCCTGCCGCGCATCTGCAGCCTGCTGCCGGGCAGCGAGTCGCCCACCATCCTGCCGCTGGAGGGACATCCCGAGAAGGTGGCGGTGCACGCGGTGTGCCGCGAGACCGTCTTCTGGGAGACCCTCGAGGGCCTGCGCGAGGCCGGCGCCAGCTCGCTGCTGGTGCTGCCCGTCGAGAAGATGCTCGCATGAGGCTGCAGGTGCTCGAGTGGGCGGCGCTGGACGCCGCGGGCCGGGCGCGGGCGCTGGCCCGGCCGTCGGCTCGCGAGCAGGCCGGCGTGCTGGAGGCGGTGCGCGCCATCGTGGCCGCCGTGCGCGAGGGCGGCGACGCGGCCCTGCGCGCCTGCGCCCAGCGCTTCGACGGCGGGGCGCCCGAGGCGCTGCGCGTGCCGGCCAGCGAGGTGGACGCGGCCGTGGCCGAGGTGGGCCCGGCGGCCGTCGCGGCACTGCAGCGCGCAGCGGCCAACCTGCGCCGCTTCCACGAGGCCCAGCGCCTGGCGCCGCTGGCGCTGGAGACCGAGCCGGGCGTGCGCTGCGAGCGCATCGTGCGCCCCATCGAGGCCGTGGGCCTCTACGTGCCGGCGGGCAGCGCGCCGCTGCCCTCGGCGCTGCTCATGGGCGCCGTGCCGGCGGCCATCGCCGGCTGCCCGCGGCGCGTGCTGTGCACCCCGCCCGGCCGTGGCGGCCGCGTGGACCCCACCATCCTGGCCGCGGCGCGGGTGGCCGGCATCGACGAGGTCTACGCGGTGGGCGGCGCCCACGCCATCGCGGCGCTGGCCTACGGCACCGAGAGCATCGCGCGCGTGGACAAGATCTTCGGCCCGGGCTCGGCCTGGGTGACGGCCGCCAAGCAGGTCGTGGCCGCCGACCCGCAGGGCGCTGCGCTCGACCTGCCGGCCGGGCCCTCCGAGGTGCTGGTCATCGCCGACGAGGGCGCCCGCGCCGACTTCGTGGCCGCCGACCTGCTGGCGCAGGCCGAGCACGATCCCCTGTCGCAGGCGCTGCTGCTGACCCCCTCGCCCGCCCTGGCCGGCCGCGTGGCCGACGAGGTGGCGCGCCAGGCACCGGGGCTCTCGCGCAGCGAGGTGCTGGCCCACTCGGTGGCGCAGAGCCGCGCCCTCGTCGTCGCCAGCCTCGACGAGGCGCTGTCCGTCTCCAACCGCTACGCCCCCGAGCACCTGATCCTGCAGGTGCAGGACGCGCGCCGCTGGCTGGACGCCGTCACCTGCGCCGGCTCGGTGTTCCTGGGCCCGTGGACGCCGGAGCCGCTGGGCGACTACTGCTCGGGCACCAACCACGTGCTGCCCACCTACGGCTACGCGCGGGCCTACAGCGGCCTCTCGCTGCTCGACTTCGTCAAGCGCATCACCGTGCAGGAGCTGACGCCCGACGGCCTGCGGGGCCTGGGCCCCGTGGCCGAGACGCTGGCCGGCATGGAGGGCCTCGACGGCCACGCCGCCGCCGTGAGGCTGCGCCTGGCGGCGCTGCGGGCGCAGGCCACCCGATGAACGACCCGCTGGCCCTGGCACGCCCCGAGATCCGCGCGCTGCGCGCCTACGACCCCGAGGCGGGCGCGGGCGCGCTCGAGCGGCTGCACGCCAACGAGCTGCCGTGGCCGCCGTGGGCGGGCGACGAGGCCTCGGGCCTGCACCGCTACCCCGAGCCCCAGCCCCGCGAGCTGCTCGCGCTCGTGGCCGGCCTGCACGGCGTCGAGCCAGGCCAGGCGCTGCTGTGCCGCGGCAGCGACGAGGCCATCGACCTCGTGGTGCGCGGCTTCTGCGCCGCCGGCCGCGACACGGTGGTCACCTGCCCGCCCACCTTCGGCATGTACGCGCTGGCCGCCCGCATCCAGGGCGCTGCGGTGCACGAGGTGCCGCTGCGGCGCGCGCAGGGCTTCGCCCTCGACCTCGAGGCCACCTGCGCCGCTGCGCGCGGCGGCGCGAAGGTCGTCTTCCTGTGCACGCCCAACAACCCCACCGGCAACGCGCACCCCGACGCCGACCTCGCCGCCGTGCTCGAGGCCGCCGCAGGCCGCGCCATGGTGGTCGTGGACGAGGCCTACATGGAGTTCACGGGCCGCACCGGCTGTGCCGGCTGGATCGGGCAGCACCCCCACCTGCTCGTGCTGCGCACGCTCTCCAAGGCCTACGGGCTGGCCGGCGCGCGCATCGGGGCCCTGCTGGGCGCCCGCCCGGTGGTGGACCTGCTGCGCAAGGTGATCCCGCCCTACGCGCTGGCCCGGCCCGCCGTGGAGGCAGCCGTGCGCGCCCTGCAGCCCGCGGGCCTCGCCACGGTGCGCGAGCGCGTGCAGCGGCTGGCCGCCGAGCGCGAGCGCCTGGCCGCGGCACTGGGCGCCCTGCCGTGCGTGCGGCACGTGTGGCCGGGGTGCGCCAACTTCCTGCTGGTCGAGGTGCGCGACGCGGACGCCGCCGTGCAGGCGCTGGCACGTGCCGGGCTGCGCGTGCGCGCCTTCCGCGACGACCCATGGCTGGGCCACGCCCTGCGCATCACCGTGGGCACGCCGGGGCAGGGCGACCGCGTGCTGGAGGCGCTGCGCACATGAAGGTCCTGTTCATCGACCGCGACGGCACGCTCGTCGAGGAGCCGCACGACGAGCAAGTCGACGCGCTCTCCAAGATCCGCTTCCTGCCCGGCGTCTTCGCCGCGCTGGCCCGCCTGCGCACGGCCGGCTACCGGCTGGCGATCGTCACCAACCAGGACGGGCTGGGCACCGCGCGCTTCCCCTCCGAGGCCTTCGCCGGGCCGCACGACTTCATCCTGGAGGCCTTCCGCAGCCAGGGCATCGAGTTCGACGCCGTCTTCGTCTGCCCGCACCGCGCCGAGGAGGGCTGCGCCTGCCGCAAGCCGCAGGTGCGGCTGGTCGAGGACTGGGTGCGCGAGCAGCGCGTCGACCTCGGCACCAGCGCCATGGTGGGTGACCGCGACACCGACCTGGCCTTCGCGCGCAACCTCGGCATCCGCGGCCTGCGCGTGCAGCGCCACGGCGGCACGGCCGAGAGCTGGCCGGCAGTGGCCGACGAGCTGCTGGCGCGCCGGGCCGAGGTGCACCGGCGCACGCGCGAGACCGACATCCGCGTGCGCGTGGACCTGGACGCTGCCGAGCCGCTGCGCGCCACGACCGGCATCGGCTTCCTCGACCACATGCTCGAGCAGCTGGGCAAGCACGGCGGCTTCGCCCTGGACCTCGCCTGCACGGGCGACCTGCACATCGACGAGCACCACACGGTCGAGGACTGTGCGCTGGCGCTGGGCGAGGCGTTGCGCCGCGCCCTGGGCGACAAGCACGGCATCGCGCGCTACGGCTTCCTGCTGCCCATGGACGAGGCGCGCGCGCAGGTCGCCCTCGACCTCTCCGGGCGCCCCTACGCCGTCTTCGAGGGGCGCTTCCCGCGCGAGCAGGTGGGCGCGCTGCCCACCGAGCTGGTGCCCCACTTCTTCCGCTCGCTGGCCGAGGCGCTGGGCGCCGCCCTGCACGTCTCGGTGACGGGCGACAACACCCACCACATGGTCGAGGCCTGCTTCAAGGCCGTGGGACGCGCCCTGCGCCAGGCCGTGCGCCGCGAGGGCCAGGGCCTGCCCAGCACCAAGGGGCTGCTGTGAGCGCCGCCCCGCAGGTGGTGATCATCGACTCGGGCGGCGCCAACCTCGCCTCGCTGGGGCACGCGCTGGCGCGGCTGGGCGCGCGCTCCACGGTGAGCGGCGACCCGCAGGTGATCGCAGCCGCCCCGCGGCTGCTGCTGCCCGGCGTGGGCTCGGCCGCGCATGCCATGGAACGGCTGCGCGCGCAGGGCCTGGACACGCTGCTGCCCCCGCTGCGCCAGCCCCTGCTGGGCATCTGCCTGGGCATGCAGCTGCTCTTCGAGCACTCGGAGGAGGGCGACACGCGCTGCCTCTGCGTGCTGCCGGGGCGCGTGCGCGCGCTGGCCAGCGCCCCGGGCCGGCCGGTGCCGCACACCGGCTGGAACACGCTGGGGCAGCGGCAGCCCGACCCCCTGCTCGAGGGCCTCGCCGAGGGCACCTGGCTCTACTTCGTGCACGGGTATGCGGCAGCCCCCGGGGCCACGACGCTGGCCACCACCGACTACGGCGGCCCGCTGGCGGCCGTCGCGCGCCTGCGCAACTTCCACGGCGTGCAGTTCCACCCCGAGCGCTCGGGGCCGGCCGGCGCGCGGCTGCTGGCCAACTTCCTGCAGGTCGCCGCGTGAGGCCGGCCCCATGCCGCTGCTGCTGATCCCCTCCATCGACCTGCGCGGCGGGCGCTGCGTGCGCCTGCTCAAGGGCGACTTCGCTGCCGAGACCGGCTATGCGGCCACGCCGCAGGAGCTGCTGGAGCGCGACCGCGCGCTGGGCCTGCCGTGGCTGCACGTGGTGGACCTCGACGGGGCACGCGACGGCGAGCCCGCCAACCAGGCCACGATCCTCGCCCTGGCCCAGCAGGGCAGCGTTCGCCTGCAGGTGGGCGGCGGCGTGCGCTCGCGGCCGGTGGCCGAGCGGCTGCTGGGCGCCGGCGTGGCGCGCGGGGTGGTGGGCAGCGCCGCCGTGGAGGCGCCGCGCGAGGTCGCGCGCTGGATCGGGCAGCTGGGGCCCGAGCGCGTGTGCCTGGCCTTCGACGTGCGCGTGGATGCCGCGGGCACGCCCTGGGTGCAGGTGCGCGGCTGGCGCGAGGCCACGCGCGTGTCGCTGTGGGATGCCGTGGCGCAGCACGTGGACGCAGGCCTGCGCCACGTGCTGTGCACCGACGTGGACCGCGACGGGGCCCTGCAGGGGCCGGCCACGGCCCTCTACCGCGAGGCGGCCGGGCGCTTCCCGGGCCTGCGCTGGCAGGCCTCGGGCGGCGTGCGCGACGCCGCCGACCTCGTCGCGCTCGCCGCCACGGGGGCCGCCGCGGCGGTCAGCGGCAAGGCCTTGCTGGAGGGACGGCTGGACGCGCACGCGATCCGCCCGTTCACGGGGGCCTAGGTGCTCGCGCGCCGCATCATCCCCTGCCTGGACGTGCGCGACGGGCAGGTGGTCAAGGGCGTGCGCTTCCGCGACCACCGCGTGGTGGGCGACATCCTGGCGCTGGCCCAGCGCTACCGCGACGAGGGCGCCGACGAGCTGGTCTTCTACGACATCACGGCCAGCCCCGACGGGCGGCGCGTGGACCGCGACTGGGTCGCGCGCGTGGCCGAGGTGCTGGACATCCCCTTCTGCGTGGCCGGCGGCATCCGCAGCGTGGCCGACGCCGAGGCCGTGCTGCAGGCCGGCGCCGAGAAGGTCTCGGTGAACTCGCCGGCGCTGGCCGACCCGGACCTCATCGGCCGCCTGGCCCAGCGCTTCGGCTCGCAGTGCGTGGTGGTGGGCATCGACAGCGAGACCACGCCGCAGGGCTACCGCGCCTGGCGGCTGGCCGGCGACCCGCGTCGCTCCAGCGAGGCCGGCCGCGACACGCTGGACTGGGTGCGCGAGGTGCAGGAGCGCGGCGCCGGCGAGATCGTGCTCAACTGCATGGCCAGCGACGGCACGCGCGACGGCTACGACCTGGCCCAGCTGCGCGCCGTGCGCGCGGCCTGCCGCGTTCCGCTGGTGGCCTCGGGCGGCGCGGGCCGGGCGGAGCACTTCGTGTCGGTGTTCCGCGAGGCGGGCGTGGACGGCGCGCTGGCGGCCAGCGTGTTCCACTCCGGCACGCTGTCCGTCCCCGGGCTCAAGGCAAGCCTGCGCGCCGCAGGCGTGGAGGTGCGCACATGAGGGTCACCGAGGCCAGCGTGGAGGTGCTCGACTTCGCCAAGGGCGCGGGCCTGCTGCCCGCCGTGGTGCAGCACGCCGGCGACGGCCGCGTGCTGATGGTGGGCTGCATGGACGCCGCGGCCCTGCGCGAGACGCTGCGCCGCGGCCGGGTCGTGTTCTGGAGCCGCAGCAAGGGCCGGCTGTGGGAGAAGGGCGAGACCTCGGGCCACCACCTGCACGTGGCCGAGGTGCACGCCGACTGCGACCGCGATGCGCTGCTGGTGCTCGCGCGCCCGGAGGGGCCCACCTGCCACGAGGGCACGCCCACCTGCTTCGGGGCCGCGGCACCGGCTGCGGCAGGCAGCCTGCACTTCCTGGCCGCGCTGGAGGCGCTGGTGGCCGGGCGGGCCGCCGGGCTGCCGGCCGGCGCACCCGCCGGCGAGGCCAGCGGCAACGCCAGCGGCAGCTACACCGCCCGCCTGCTGGCGGCCGGCCCCTCGCGCTGCGCGCAGAAGGTGGGCGAGGAGGGCGTGGAGGTGGCGCTGGCAGGGGCCGCCGGCAGCGTGCAGCAGCTGGTCGAGGAGTCGGCCGACCTCGTCTACCACCTGCTCGTGCTGCTGCGCGCGCGCGGCAGCGGGCTGGCCGCGGTGGCCGCCGAGCTCGAGCGCCGGCACGCAGCCCGCGCCTAGCGCGCGCCCGCCTCAGCGCCCCATCAGGGAGCGCAGGTGGGCCTCCATGAGGCCCGTGAGGTCGCCGTCGAGCACGCCCTCGACGTCGCTGGTCTCGAAGTCGGTGCGGTGGTCCTTCACCATCTGGTAGGGCTGCATCACGTAGGAGCGGATCTGGTTGCCCCAGGCCACGTCGCCCTTCTCGTCGTAGCGGCTGGCAGCGCTGGCCTGCCGCTTCTCTTCCTCGAGCCGCAGCAGCTTGGCCATCAGCATCTGCATGGCCATCTTCTTGTTGCGGTGCTGGCTGCGCTCGTTCTGGCAGGCCGCCACCACGCCGGTGGGCTTGTGCCGGATGCGCACGGCCGACTCGGTCTTGTTGACGTGCTGGCCGCCGGCGCCGCCCGCACGGTAGGTCTCGATCTCCAGGTCGGCGTCCTTGATGGTGATCTCGTCGTCCTCGGCCACCAGCGGCGTCACGTCCACGGCCGCGAAGGTGGTCTGGCGCCGGCTCTGCGCGTCGAAGGGGCTGATGCGCACCAGCCGGTGCACGCCCGTCTCGCTCTTGAGGTAGCCGAAGGCGTAGGGCCCGCGCACCTCCAGCGTCAGGCCGCGCACGCCGGCCTCGTCGTTGGAGGTGCGGTCCACCTCCTTGACGCTGAAGCCCTGCTGCTCGCCCCAGCGCGCGTACATGCGTGCCAGCATCGCCGCCCAGTCGCAGGCCTCGGTGCCGCCGGCGCCGGCCGAGACCTGCAGGAAGGCCCCGCCGGCGTCGTGCGGGCCGGCCAGCATCGCGCGCAGCTCCAGCCGGCGCAGGTCGGCCTCCAGCCGCGCCGTGGCCTGCTCGGCCTCCAGCAGCGTGCCGGCGTCGCTGGCCTCCACGGCCAGCTCCAGCAGCACGCCCGTGTCCTCCAGCTCCTTCTCGAAGCGCGACCAGGGCTCGACCACGCCGCGCAGCAGCTTGAGCTGCTCGACCACCCCCTGCGCGCGCTCGGGCACGTCCCAGAAGCCCGCCTCGGCCATCTGGGCCTCGCCCGCCGCGATGGCGCTGCGCTTGGCGGAGAGGTCAAAGCCGCCCGCGGACCGTGGCGAGCTGCTCGGTGAGCCCGGCAAGGCGGGCGCGCAGGTCGGTGGCGGTGGCGGGCATCGGCGCACTGTACGCGGGGCCGGCCCACTTGCCAGCCGCACGCACCCGGCGCCCTCACTCGATGCCGTCGGTGAAGGTGCCCCCCGTGGCCGCCGCCAGCGCGCGCAGCAGCGCATGCGCCGCCTCGCTGGCCCCCACCGCGTGCAGCGGGATGCCCGGCTGGGCCAGCGCCCGCACCTCGCGCACGATCTCGCGCGAGCCCGTCCAGCGCCCGCGGTTGGGCTCGCCGTCGGTGAGCAGGAACACGGCGTCGAGGCGCTCGGCGGGCTGCTGCGCGCGCCGGCCGCGCCCGGCGTAGCCGAAGGCGATCTCCAGCGTGTCGTAGACGTTGGTGTAGGAGTTCGGCTCCTGCGCCAGGAACCAGTCCAGCGCGCGCACCGTCTGCACCGGGTGCGCGCGCACCAGCCGGCCGGCCCACGGCAGCGGCACCTCGTGGAAGGCCAGCACCTCGAAGCGGTCCTCGCTGGCCAGCTCCTTGAGCGTGGCCAGCAGCTCGCGCCGCGAGCGCTCCAGTGGCAGGCCGTACATGCTCTGGCTCACGTCGCAGCAGAACACCACGCGCGTGCCGCCCGCCCGGCGCGGGATGGGGATGCCGTAGTAGCGCGGCTGGTGCGTGCCGTCGGCCTGCGCGTAGCGGCCGTCGGGGTCCTCGCCCGGCGCGGCCGGGCCGGCGGTGCCGGCCTTCTCGCGCTCGGCGCGCCACCACGCGGCCCACGGCTCCTGCACCGGCGGCAGCGACTGGCCCGTCAGGCGCCGCAGGCCCTCCCAGGCATGCACGCGCGGGCAGGCATCCTCGCTGCCGAGCAGCTCGACCAGGCGCCCGAGCGCACGCGGCCCGCCGCGGCGCGCCAGGCCCAGCGCGCGCCCGGACTCCTCCACCCAGTCGGCCCCCGGGCGCGCGAGGCCCAGCCGCAGGTCGGCGGCCGCGCCGCCGGCCTGCCCGAGCGCCTCCAGCGCCAGTGCGCGCTGCGTGGAGCGCAGCGCGCGCTCGCTGGCCGCCTCCAGCAGGGCCGTGAGCAGCCCGTCGGGCGTGGCGCGCGGCACGAGCGCGTCGACGGCCGCGCGCAGCACCGGCTCGGGCTGTGCATCGTCCAGCGCCAGCTGCAGCCACAGGCGCTGGCCCTCGCCCGTGCGCGCCAGCGCCAGCGCCTGCACCGCCAGCACGCGCTCGTCCTCGCCGCGCGTGCGCACCAGCTCGCGCAGGGCCGGCAGCACGCGCGGCTCCACCAGCGGGTCCTGCGCCAGCAGCGCCGGCAGGGCCGCCAGCGCCGTGCGCCGCCGGGAGGCATCGGTGGAGGCCAGCGCCGTGGCCAGCCGCGCGGCACGGGCCGCCCCCTCGGGCGCGGGCGGCTCGGCGCGCAGCACGGGCCCGGCGCCGAGCAGCACGGCCAGCAGCAGCGCCAGCGGGCGCAGCAGGGCCGGCACGGGCGACGGGCGGGTCATCGCGGCGCTCCCGGGGCGCCGCACGCGCGGGCCCCGCCGGAGGCTACCGCCGGCCCGGCACGCCGGGCGCGGTTGTGTATGCTGCGCCCATGCTCTCCCTCGCCCCCCTCCTCGCGGCCAACATCCTCAGCACCGTGATCGGCGTCCTGCTCGCCCTGGCCGGGCTGGGCCTGACCATCATGGGCGGCATCGCGCTGGCCGACCGCTCGGTCAAGTCGGGCGCCGGCGCGCTGGGCATCGGGCTCGTGTTCCTGCTGCTGGGGCTGTGGCTCGCCGGCTCGCTGCCCATCGGGGGGTAGCGTGCGCACGCGGGGCGGCGCGCTGGGCTGGGCGCGCTCAGGCCCTTTCCTCCTCCGCGCGTAGCAAGGCTACGCGTCGTCGTCGTCACGGGCCTTGCGCTGCCCATCGAGCGCGCCGGCGTGCGCGTGACGGCAAGGGAGGGGCGCGCACAGGGCGCGGGCGCAGGAGGCGGTGGGCGCGTGGCGCGGCGTGCGGCATGATCGGGGGCGGCACGTGCCCGCCGCGCATCTCGTGCGGCAGGGGGCGGGCACGGGAGGGCGCGATGAGCCGCTTTGCGGACCTGCAGGAAAAGGCCGTGCTGGTCACGGGCGGCGCCAGTGGCATCGGCGAGGCCCTCGTGCGCGCCTTCCACCGCGAGGGCGCGCGGGTGGGCTTCCTCGACCTGGACGCCGAGCGCGGCAAGCGCCTGCAGGCCGAGCTGGGCGCGCGGGCGGCCTTCGAGGCCGTGGACCTGCGCGACCTGGAGGCCCTGCCCGGGGCCATCGCCAGCCTGCGCGCGGCCACGGGGCCCTTCGCGGTGCTCGTCAACAACGCCGCGCGCGACGACCGCCACACCATCGACGAGGTGACGCCCGCCTACTGGCGCGAGCGCTTCGCGACCAACCTCGACCACCAGTTCTTCGCGGCGCAGGCCGTCTGCAAGGACATGCTCGGCCTGGGCGGCGGCTCGATCCTCTGCATGGGCTCCACCAGCTACCTGCAGTCGAAGGATTCCTTCGCGGCCTACAAGACCGCCAAGAGCGCCGTGGTGGGCCTCACGCGCGCGCTCGCGCGCGAGCTGGGGCCGCACGGCATCCGCGTCAACTGCCTGGTCCCCGGCTGGATCATGACCCAGCGCCAGGTCGAGCTGTGGCTCACGCCCGAGAGCGAGGCCGAGCTGCTGCGCCAGCAGTGCCTCAAGCGGCGGCTGCTGCCGGAGGACATGGCAGGGCCGGCGCTGTTCCTCGCCTCCGACCTCAGCGCCGCCATGACCGCCCAGACCCTGATCGTCGATGGCGGCTGGGTGTGAGCCGGGACGCGCTGCTGCAGGCGGCGGATCAGGCCGCGGTCGTGGGCCCGGCGCCAGACGGCTTGCTTGCAGGCGACGTGGGTTCAGGTGCCGCGGGTTCAGGTGCCACGAGTGCAGGTGCCGCGGGCGAAGGCGGGGCCAGCACCGTCTGGCCATGGCTGGCGGCGAGGGCCACGAGGGCCCGGCGGTCCGGGTCGGCCCAGTTGATGCCCTCGTCGAAGGCCTTGAACATCCGCGAGGCGTTGCCGCGCGAGGTGATCGAGAAGGACTCGCCGCCGCCCGGCGCGAACCGGAACCAGTGCGTGCACCCGCCCGGCACGTGCACCGGGTCGCCCACGGTGGCAAGCACCTGCGAGGCGTCCACGCCGCAGTGCACGGCGCCGCGCAGCACGAAGAACGACTCGTCCCCGGCGTGAGGGTGGGGGCCCGGTCCCGTGCCCTCGGGCCCCTCGATGCGCAACAGCTCGTAGCCGCCCGTCTGCGCGCTGGAGGCCAGCACCGTGATCTTGAATCCGCCGACGTCCAGCGGGCGCGCAGCCTGCTCGGCGGCCAGGATGATGGGCGGCTTCATGCGCGCAGCCTCGCGCGCAGGCACGCGAAGCTGCCGGGGAAACTGTCCGGGGCCCACGCCGCATGGGGTCCGTTGCGCGAGGCCACACGGCACGCACCCAAGCCTGCGCGCCGGGGGGCCGCACGCGGGCCCTGGCCGGGGCGCGCGTGTCGCGCACACGCGGGCCCGCCGCGGCGCGGGCGCAGCCCCATGCGCCGGCGCTAGGTGGTGAGCAGGCGCACGACGCTGGTGGTGCCGGCGGCGTCGCCGGGGGCGCCCAGCAGGGCCACGACGCGCGAGCCTGAGGGCACCTCGTCGCTGGCGCGCAGGGCCTCGCGCACGCGCTCCACGAGCAGGTCGGAGCCCAGCGGGCCGGCGGGCTGCGGGGCCAGCACCTGCGCTCGCACGCCCCAGGCCAGGGCCAGGCGCCGGCAGGTGGCGGCATCGGGCGTGAAGGCGTAGACGGGCGCCGTGGGGCGCTCGCTGCTGATGCGCAGCGCCGAGGCGCCCGTGCGCGTGTAGACGGCGATGGCGCGCGCGCCGGCCTCGCGCGCCAGCGCCACGCCGGCGCGCACCACGGCCTGGTCGGGGTGGCCGGCCTGCGGCTGGGGCGCCACCAGCGCCGGGTGCCCGAACACCGGCGCGTCAGGGTCCTGCTCGGCCTCGCGCAGGATGGCGGCCATCGTCTCCACCACCAGCGCGGGATGGCGGCCCACGGCCGTCTCGGCCGAGAGCATCACGGCGTCGGCGCCGCCGAAGACCGCGCCGGCCACGTCGCTGGCCTCGGCGCGCGTGGGGCGCGTGGCCTGCGTCATGCTCTCCAGCATCTCGGTGGCCACCAGCGCCGGGCGCCCGTGGCGCCGCGCGGCGGCCAGGATGCGCCGCTGCAGCACGGGCATGCGCTCGGGGCCCGCGTCCAGGCCCAGGTCGCCGCGCGCCACGATCACGCCGTCGCTGGCCGCGAGGATGGCGTCGAGGTGCTCGAGGGCCGCCACGCGCTCGACCTTGGCCACCACCGGCAGGCGCGCCGCGCGCGGGCCGGCCTGCGCCGCGAGGCCCTCGCGCAGCCGCTGCAGGTCGTGGCCCGTGCGCACGAAGTAGCGCGAGAGCCGGGCGGCGCCGGCGGCCACCGCCTCCACGGCCACCGCCGAGGACCTCGCGCTGGCCGTGGTGGCGGTGGGCACCGAGG
>JBJTIJ010000460.1:0-6938 GCA_046094945.1 Planctomycetia bacterium
CAGGCAAGGGGCGCGGTGCGCGTGCGCCGCTCAGCCGTCCTGGCTTGTGCCAGCGCCACCGCCACCGTCGTCCCCGTCGGTGCCGTCGTCGTCGCCGGCGAGGCCGTAGACGTCCGGCTCGCGCTGGGAGAGGCGGCGGCCGAGGTCGATCTCGCCGCTCTCCATGGCGTGCACGAGCACCTCGTGGAAGTCTTCCAGCGTCATCAACAGCGTCACGACCATGGCCTGCACCTGTTCCTTCGAGACCTCGGCCTCGATCAGCGGCATGTCCACCGAGAGGGCCACCTCGCCGTCGCTGGCGTCGTGGCCGGCGCGCACGTGGTGGAAGGTGTGCACCATGCGCAGCAGGGCATCGAAGAACGCCGCCTTGTGGGCGGCGCGGCCGGCCTCGTAGGCGCGCGGCACGCTCGCCTCCAGGCAGGTGCCCTGGTTGAGCAGGCGCACCACGATGCCCACCAGCGGCTGCCCGTCGCCGTCGCGGTAGGCGTGGGTGGGCAGCACGACGCTGCGGGACTCCTCGCCCGGCAGGGGCGGGCACACCTCAAGCCCCCCGGCCTCGAGGTGCTGGACGACATCGGCGATGGTGACGGGCATGCGCCCTCCTCTCGCCACGCACCCTAGCCCGTGGCGAGGGTGCGGCAAGCGGAGGCTGTGTCATGCGCGGATGGGTGGGGGCCGGCACCACGGGCCGGCTCGCCTTGCGGGCCGGCGGCACGCCGGGGAGGCCCGGCACGGGGCTGGTCCGGACCGCAGCGCCCGCCGCTAGGATCCGGTCCATGCGCCGACCTGCCCGACGCGACGTGACGCCCGCCTGCCCGGGTGCGGGCGTTCGGGGATGGCTGCGGACGCGACGCTGGACGGGGCTGCTGTTGCTGGCCATGCCGCTCGCGGGTGCAGGCCCTGCTGCCGGGGAGCCGGGGCTGGCGCCGCGGCCGGTGCCGTGGGCTGCGCCGGCACCTTTCCCCGCACCCGCACCCGCACCCGCACCGGCACCGGCACCGGCACCGGCACCGGCACCGGCGCCGGCGCCGGCCCCCGGGGCAGGTGCGCGGCCCGCGCGCGTGAGCCTGGCCGCGCAGCAGACGCCGCTGCGCAGCCAGGGCGCGCGCGGCACCTGCTCGGCCTTCGGCAGCGTGGCGGCGCTCGAGGCCGCCTACAAACGCCAGGGCTACGGAGACGTCGACCTCTCGGAAGAGTTCCTAGCCTACGCCGGCAAGCTGATGTGGCTCAACGTGATGTGGACGCGCGTGGCGCAGCAGCCCGCCTACATGCCCGAGAACTTCCATGCGGCCACGACGGGCTCCACCGGCACCTTCCTCGTGCAGATGCTGGCCGCCGGCTTTGCCACGCCCACCGAGGCCGACCTTCCCTACCGCGAGGGCTACGGCGGGCAGATGGAGGGCTACGAGGACCTCGCGCACCCGTGGTGGACGATGGCGTGGAACGTGGACCTGTGGAACCTCGACCCGCGCCGCCTGCCGCGCGCACTGCTCTCGGCGCCGGCCTGGCACCGCGTGCGCGACTACCGCTGGATCTACCTGGGCCGGGCCGAGGGCGATCCCACCTACGCCGAGCGCTTCGAGGAGGTGCTGGCCTCGGGACGCGAGATCGTCTGGGACGTGGCGGTGCGCAGCGGCGCCGCGCAGGACCGCGACCCCATCTGGCGCCACGACCCGGCGCGCCCGCCGCATGAGGCGCACGCCATGCTGGTGGTGGGCTACGACCGCAGCGACCCCGACCCGCGCCAGCACCACTTCCTGGTCAAGAACTCGTGGGGCCCGACGCAGCACCCCGACGGCCTCACGCGCGTGGCCTACGACTACCTGCGCTACGGGCTGGGGGCGCTGTACGTGGAGTCGGTGGAGCCACCCTCGGGCTGGCCGGCCGTGGGCTTCGTGGGGCGCTGGCACCTGTCGCTGGACGGCCAGCCTGCGGTGCTGGCGTGGAACCGCGTGCCGGGCGTGGTGCAGCTGGGCCTGGACCAGACGCGCGCGCTGCAGCGCTCCGAGCCCCAGATGCTCGACCGGCGCGTGGGCAACCTCTACCTCGCGGCCACGCCGCAGCCCGTGCTGCGCGTCAACGGCACGGTGCACGACGGGCGCTCGGCCAGCGTGTGGTTCGACCCCGCCACGCCCCGGCCGCGCTACGACGCGCTCGCGGGCCGGCGCATGGACCTGCGCCTGCTGGGCCCCGCGCGCGACGCCTGCGTGGGCACCTTTGCCGACGGCGAGGGCCGCCGGGCCCGCTGCTACGGGGCGCTGGCCGGGCGCCTGGGGCGTGAGGCGGCTCCCGGCGAGGCGACGGCGCTGGCCGGCGCCTGGCGCCTGTGGGCGGGCGAGGGCGAGGGGCGGCTCGACCTCGGCGACGGCAGCACGGGCACGGGGCGGCTCGAGCTCGCGGCCTACGGGCTGTCGCGCAGGGTGGAGGCGCGCCCGGCCGTGGACGACCCGCGCGTGCTGGTGGTGTTCACCGAGCTGCCCCGGGGCGGCACGCTGTCGCTGCGCCTCTCGCCGCTGTCACGCGAGGCGGGCGTGCTGGTGGGGGAGGCCTACGCCAGCGACCCGGCCGGCGGCGCGCCGCGCGAGCTGGGCGCGCTGGCCGTGCGCCTGCCCTGAGCGCGCGCCTGCCGCGGGGGAGGGCGCGCTAGGCCAGCCCCAGCGCCTGCAGCGGGTCGCGGCCCAGCACGTCGGCCAGCTGCGTGCGCAGCGCCTGCGTGCGCTGCTCCTGCAGGTCGATGAGGGCGGCGGCGTCGTAGCGCCGGCGCAGGTCGGCGAAGCGCGCGGCGGGGACCACGGCGCTGGGGCCCAGCATGCAACTGTCGGCCAGCGCGGCGCAGCGCTCCTCCCACGTGAGCGTGGCGCCGTCCACGAGGCGGCGGAAGTCGCGCACCAGCTCGCGCGCGAGGCCCGCTGCCAGCAGCTGCTCCTCGCCCGCGCCCTTGGTGAAGTGCGAGATGCAGGCGAAGCCGTAGGGCGCCAGCGCCGTGGCCCGCAGGTGGCGCAGGCCCGCGCGCTGGTGGTCCTCGTGCTGGCCCAGCGCGCGCCCCACGTCGTGCAGCAGCGTGCCGGCGGCCGCCGCCTCGACGTGCACGGGCAGGCCGGCCTGCGCGAGCGCCTGCGCCAGCGCGCGCGCCAGCCGCGCGCCGCCCTCCAGGTGCGCCACCAGCCGCGCGTCGGCGTGCGGCAGCGCCACGAGGTGCGCGCGGGCCTGTGCCTCGCTGGCCGGCGAGAGCTCGAAGAGCGCGGGGTCCTTCAGGTACAGCGCCGCCTCGCGCAGCACGCCGGCCAGCGCCGCGAAGGGCAGCAGGCTGAGCGCCTCGGGCAGGCTCGCCCAGCGGTGCCCGTCGTGCTCGTCGGAGAGGCGCACCTCGCCCGAGCGCAGGTGCGCCAGCAGGTAGGCCACCGTCTTCTGGTAGCTGCGGCCCTTGCGCGTGGCCGGGTAGGCCAGCTCGCGCACGAACCACGGGTCGGGGGCGAGGTCCACCAGGCCCGTCTCCTCGGCCGTCTCGCGCAGCGCCGTGGCCAGGTCGCCCTCGCCGGGCTCGGCGTGCCCCTTGGGCAGGCCCCACTCGCCCCGGCCGCGGTTGCGCAGCAGCAGGTACTCGGGGCCCCGGGCGCCGGGGCGCAGCAGCACGAAGCCGGCGGCGCGCTCGCGGGAGGGGCTGGCGTCCATGGCCGGATTGTGCCCGGCGCGGCCCGCGGGCGAAGCGCCCGGGAACGGGCTGGCGCCTGCCCCCGGGGCCGTAGGAAGATGGGCCCATGGCCGCTGCCACCCCGCCCGTGCCCGGCGTCGCCGACCCCGCCCGCGGGCCCTTCTGCCTCGAGGCCGAGGTGCTCGAGAACCGGCGCATCGCGCCGCTGTCGTGGATCCTCAAGCTGCACGCGCCCCAGATGGGGCCGGCCATCCGCGCCGGGCAGTTCGTCAACATCCACACCAGCGCCTCGATCGTGCCGCTGCTGCGCCGGCCCATGTCGATCCACCGCGTGATCCGCAGCGGCGGCACCGCGCACGGCTTCTGCGTGCTCTACGACGTGGTGGGCCCCGGCACGCGCCACCTGAGCCTGCTCAAGCCCGGCCAGCGGCTGGACGTGCTGGGCCCGCTGGGCAACGAGGTGAGCGTGCCCGCCGGCACGCGCCGCGCGGTGCTGGTGGCCGGCGGCGTGGGCGTGGGCCCCATCAAGATCGTGGCCGAGCACCTGCAGGAGCGCGGCGTGCGCGACATCACGGTGTGCTACGGCGGCCGCGACGCCGACCACATCGTGCCCAGCGAGGAGGCCGCGCCGCACGGCTGCCGCGTGGTGGTCACCACCGACGACGGCTCGGCCGGCCGCAAGGGCCGCGTCACCGACAGCCTGCGCGAGCTGCTCGCCCAGGGGCGCCTGGCGCGCGGCGACTACACCTTCGCCTGCGGGCCCGTGCCCATGTTCCGCGCCGTGCGCGACCTGCTCACGCCGCTGGGCATCGAGTGCGAGGCAGCCACCGAGGAGTACATGGGCTGCGGCTTCGGCGTCTGCAACGGCTGCCCGCTGCGCCAGCGCCAGCCCGACGGCACGCTGGCCTACCGGCTGTGCTGCACCGACGGCTGCATCTTCCCGCTCTCCACGCTGGTCTTCGACGAGGACGAGGTGGCGGGCCAGCCCGTGGGCTGCCGCCCGTGAAGCGCCTGGCCGACGAGGCCCTCTCCGGCCTCAAGCGCGTGCTGCAGGGCGTGAGCGCGCGCGAGATGGACGTGCTGGCGCAGGAGATCCTGCGCGGCGAGCGCATCTTCGTCACCGGGCTGGGCCGCACGGGCCTCATGGCGCGCGGCTTCGCCATGCGCCTCATGCACCTGGGCCGGCGCGTCTACCACGTGGGCGACGTGATCACGCCCGCCATCGGGCGCGGCGACCTGCTGGTGATCGGCACGCGCACCGGCCGCTCCAAGGTGCTGCTGCACTACATCGACATCGCGCGCAAGGCGCGCGCGCGCGTCGTGGTGGTGACCGCCGACCGCAGCAGCCCGGCGGCGCGGCGCGCCGACGCCGTGCTGGCGCTGGACGACCGCCCGGCGCTGGCCGCGCGCCGCCTGCGCGCCCGGCGCCTGCCGCTGGGCTCGCTCTTCGAGCAGGCCTTCCTCGTGGTGCTCGACCAGGTGATCCTCGACCTCATGGACGCCTTGCACCTGGGCGAGCGCGACCTGCGCGGGCGCCACACCACCTTCGAGTAGCCCGGCGCGCGCGGCTCGCAGCGGGCCGCGTCCCGTGCGGCCCCGGCGCGGCTCGTGCTGCAGCGTGGGGCCCCCTGCGGTCGAGGCGCCGGCCGGGCCGCAGCGGCCGCTCTGCGGCCCGGCCCCGTGCGCGTGCCGCGGGGCAGGGGCCCGGCCAGGCGGGCCCGGCGGGCGCGGCCCGCCGGCGGGGCGGCCTCCCTTTCGGGCTGCCCCCGGGGCGTCCTACACTCCGCGCTCCGCCGCCCGTCCCCTGCGGCCTGTCCCCGAGGAGAGCGCCATGCGTGAGGCCGTCATCGTCAGTGCGTGCCGGACGCCCATCGGCAGGTTCCAGGGCGGGCTGGCCTCGTTCAAGGCGCCGCAGCTGGGCGCCGTCGCGGTGGCCGAGGCGCTGCGGCGCGCGGGCGTGCCCGGCGCCGAGGTGGACGAGGTGATCCTGGGCACCGTGTTGCAGGCGGGCATGGGCCAGAACCCGGCCCGGCAGGCGGCGCTGGCCGCCGGCGTGCCCCCCGAGGTGCCCTCGGTCACCATCAACAAGGTGTGCGGCTCGGGCCTCAAGAGCGTGATGCTCGCCGCGCAGGCCATCCGCGCCGGCGACGCCGACGTGCTGGTGGCCGGTGGCCAGGAGAGCATGACCAACGCGCCCTTCCTGGCCACGGGCGTGCGCGACGGCCTGCGCCTGGGCCACGGCCAGCTGCTGGACGCCATGGTGCACGACGGCCTGTGGGACGCGTACAACAACTTCCACATGGGCGAGACGGGCGAGCTCATCGCCGAGCGCTGCAAGGTGAGCCGCGCCGACCAGGACGCCTTCGCCGCCGAGAGCCACCGCCGCGCCGCCGAGGCCGTCGCCAAGGGCCTGTTCGCCACCGAGATGGTGAAGGTCGAGATCAAGGACCGCAAGGGCAACGTGACGCACTTCGGCACCGACGAGGGCGTGCGCGCCGACGCCAGCGTGGCCTCGATGGCCGCCATGCGGCCCGCCTTCCGCAAGGACGGCACCGGGACGGCCGCCAACGCCAGCCAGCTCAGCGACGGCGCCGCGGCGCTGGTGGTGATGAGCGCCGAGGCCGCCCGCAAGCGCGGCCTCAAGCCGCTGGCCCGCATCACGGGCTACGCCACCGGCGGCGTGGAGCCGCGCTGGGTGATGTACGCGCCCGTGGTGGCGCTGGCCAACCTCGAGAAGAAGACCGGCATCAAGCCCGGCGCCTTCGACCTCGCCGAGGTCAACGAGGCCTTCTCGTCGGCCGCCTGCGCCGTGACCAAGGAGAGCGGCCTGGACCCCGCGCGCACCAACGTGCACGGCGGCGCCGTGGCGCTGGGCCACCCCATCGGGGCCAGCGGCGCCCGCATCCTGGTGACGCTGCTGCACGCCATGCAGCAGCGCGACGCCAAGACGGGCGTGGCCGCGCTCTGCCTCGGCGGCGGCAACGCGGTGGCCCTCGCGGTGGAGAGGGTGTAGGTGGTGCCGGCGGGCGACCCGCTGGGCCGGGGGCGCTCGGGGCCCTTCGTCGTCCTCGCGGCCGGGAAGGCCGCGTCGTCCTCCTCATGGCCCCTCCGCACCCCGTCCAGCGGGTCGGTGCGTGGATGGCGGCCGTCGGCTGCACAGCAGGTTTCTTGAACCAGTCCAAGGGAGCAAGCGCATGACCTTCCAGCGAGTGGGCGTGATCGGGGCCGGCCAGATGGGCGCCGGCACCACCTACACCCTCTCCACCGCGAGGGCCACCGCGTTGCC
>JBJTIJ010000461.1:0-2829 GCA_046094945.1 Planctomycetia bacterium
GCCTACGGGCGGCAGGGAGGCGCGCGTGATCCGAGCCGCGGTCGTGGGCGCAGGCGAGTGGGGGCGCAACCACGTGCGCAGCCTGGCCGCCCTGCCGGGCGCACGGCTGGACTGGGTGGTCGAGACCGACCCCGCGCGCGCGGCCGAGGCTGCGCTGCTGGCCCCGCGGGCGCAGGTCACCTCCGAGCTGGGCGACGTGCTGCGCGACCCGCGCGTGGAAGCCATCGTGGTGGCCACGCCCAGCCCGGCGCACCACCCGGTGGCCTCGGCCGCGCTGGCCGCCGGCAAGCACGTGCTGGTGGAGAAGCCGCTGGCGCCCACCAGTGCCGAGGCCGAGGACCTCGTGCGGCGCGCGCGCCGTGCGCGGCGCCTGCTCTCGGTGGGGCACCTGCTGCTCTACCACCCGGCCATGGCCGCGCTCAAGCGCTTCGGCGCCTCGCGCCGCCATGGCCCGGTGCTCTACATGTACGGGCAGCGCAGCAACATCGGCCGGCTGCGCGACGACGAGGGCGCGCTCATCGGCCTGGCGCCGCACGACATCAGCGTGATGGCCCACCTGCTGGGCCAGTGGCCGGTGGGCGTGTGCATGCATGCCCGCCGCTGCGTGCAGCGCCGCCGGGAGGACATCGTGTTCCTCACGCTGCGCTTCCCCGGAGGCGTGCTGGGGCAGGTGCACCTATCGTGGCTGGAGCCAATCAAGGTGCGGCGCATCAGCGTCGTGGCCCAGCGCGGCATGGCCGTCTTCGACGACATGCTGCCCAGCGGCAAGGTCGCGGTGCATGGCGTGCTGGAGGGCCCCGGACCCCAGCGCCGGCCCGCCGCCAAGCCCAGCCTGCCGCGCCTCAAGGCGGTCGAGCCGCTCAAGGCCGAGCTGGCGGCCTTCCTCGCCAGCGTGCGCAGCGGCCGTCCCTCGCTCACGCCGGGCGAGGACGGGGTGCGGGTGGTGCGCGTGCTGGAGGCGGCCGAGGCCTCGGCCGCACAGGCCGGCCGCGAGGTGCCCATCACGGCCTGGCGCCCGTAGCCCGGCAGCCCCTCGGGCGGCGCCTGCCCCGGCCTCGCCCCATCATTTCGTGGGCGGGATGCGCGTGCGGGGATGGAATCTCGCCGTGAGCCCTGCACCCCATCCTGCAGCGCTGCCCGCCGTGCCGCCCGCCGGGGCGGCCGCCCCGCGTCCCGTGCCGCTGATGGACCCCAAGCGGGTCTACGGCGAGTGGGCGCCGGCCGCCGAGGCCACGCTCGTGGAGATCCTGCGCTCGGGCGTCTACGTCAAGGGCCCGCACGTGGCCGGGCTGGAGGAGGAACTGGCCCGGCTGGTGGGGGTCAAGCACGCCGTGGCCGTGGACTCGGGCACCGAGGCGCTGACGCTGGTGCTGCGCGCCCTGTTCAGCGAGCTGCCCGCGGAGCGTCGCGAGGTGATCGTCCCGACCTTCACCTTCGTGGCCACGGCCGGCTCGGTGGTCAATGCCGGCGGCCGGCCGGTGTTCGCCGACGTCGACGAGCACACGATGAACATCTGCCCGGCCAGCGTCGAGCGCCTGCTGGGCCCGCGCACGGCGGCCGTGGTGCCCGTGCACCTGTTCGGCGCCCCGGCCCCGATGGACGTGCTGGCGCGGCTGGTGGCCACGCAGCCCGGCACCACGCTGGTGGAGGACGCCGCGCAAGCCATCCACGCCCGCTGGCAGGGCCGGCGCGCCGGCGGCCTGGGCCGGGCCGGCACCTTCAGCTTCTACCCCAGCAAGAATCTGGGCGCGGCCGGCGACGGCGGCGCGGTCACCACCGACGACCCGGGGCTGGCCGACCTCGTGGCCTCGCTGCGCGACCACGGCATGCGCAAGAAGCTCTACAGCCACGAGCGCGTGGGCACCAACGCGCGCATGGACGAGATGCAGGCCGCCGTGCTGCGCGCCAAGATGCCGCGGCTGGACGACTGGACGGCGGCGCGGCGCGCCCTGGCCGCGCGCTACGACGCCGCCTTCGCCGGCTCGGCCGTGCGGCCCCAGCGCGTGCTGGAGGGTGCCGAGAGCTGCTACCACCTCTACACCGTGCGCGTGCCGCGCCGCGACGAGGTCAAGGCCCAGCTCGAGCGTGCCGGCATCTCCACGGGCATCTACTACCCGGTGCCGCTGCATCGCCAGGCCTGCTTCGCCTCGTGGTCGCCGGCGGCCTGCCCGGTGGCCGACCGCCTGAGCAGCGAGGTGCTCTCCCTGCCGCTGTTCCCGGGCCTGCAGCCCGAGGAGCAGCAGCGCGTCATCGACCAGCTCAGCTCGGCGCTCGCGTAGGCCCGGCGCGCCCGCCGCAGGCGGCGGGCCAGGGGGGCAGCAGGCGCGGCTTGGTGAGGCCCTGCGGCAGATGTCCAAATCCTTGGACATCCTGCCTTGCGAAGCGGTCGTAAGTCCTTGTGCCACAAGGGGGATAGGTTCGGGCACATCAGGTGCTTACAGCGCCCTTGCCGTGAGCCCCTTCGACACCCACCTCCCCGAGCGGCGCCGCGACGTGCGCCATGCCCTGCCGGGGCACGTGCGCCTCGTGGTGAAGGATGCGCTGCTGTCCGCCGAGGGCGGGATGCTCGACGTGAGCGCCGGAGGGGTGCGGCGGGCGGTCAGCGACGGCATGCCGCCCGCCGTGGGCTGCACGGTCGAGGTGCACGTCACGCTGGGCGAGTCCAACGCGCCGGGCGCGGGACGCCGTGCCAGGAGACGCCGTGCTCAGAACACGCGCTGCGAGGGGAAGCCCTCGCGCACGCCCAGCGGGCCGTAGAGGTGCACGGCCACCTCGCAGGGCGCCGCGCCCTCGGGGGCCCGGCGCCGCACCACCTCGCCCAGCCCGGAG
>JBJTIJ010000462.1:0-5527 GCA_046094945.1 Planctomycetia bacterium
GCCAGGCGTAGGCGCGCAGCAGGCGCAGCGCGCCCGGCTCGAAGCCCTGCACGTCGGGGCGCGACTGCTCGGCGGCGTGACGGGGTGCATGCGCGGGTGGGCGCGCAGGGGGCAGGCACGCCACGGGCGGCGCCTGCGCGAGCCTGCCCGCCTGTTCGGGTGCCCCTGCGCGCCCACCCGCGCATGCACCCCGTCACGCCGACGGGCCCGCCACCGGGCGCGGCGACAGGCGCGGCTAGCGGAAGTCCACCCGCGACAGGCCGTAGAGCTGCATCTTGTTGTAGAGCGTGCGCCGGTTGAGGCCGGCATGCGCGCTGGCCCGCCCGATGTGGCCGTGGTACTTGCGCAGCACGCGCTTGAGGTACTCGCGCTCCACGGCGCTGGTGACGCGTTCCATCACCTTGGCCAGCGGCTCCTCGGCGTCGAAGGCCGGCACGGCCGGCTTGCGCGCCTCGGCGCGCCGCACGCGCTCGGGCAGGTCGGCCTCGCGCACCGCCGGGCCCGGGCTGAAGATCACGGCCCGCTCCACCACGTTCTGCAGCTCGCGCACGTTGCCCGGCCAGGCGTAGGCGCGCAGCAGGCGCAGCGCGCCCGGCTCGAAGCCCTGCACGTCGGGGCGCGACTGCTCGGCGGCCACCTTGCGCCGGAACAGCTCGGCCAGCAGCGGCACGTCCTCGGGCCGCTCGCGCAGCGGCGGCACCTGCAGCTGCACCACGTTGAGGCGATAGTAGAGGTCCTCGCGGAAGGTGCCCGCGGCCACCGCGTCCTCGAGGCTGGCGTTGGTGGCGGCCACGATGCGCACGTCCACCTTCTCGAGCGTGCTGCCGCCCACGCGCCGCACCTCCATGCGCTCCAGCACGCGCAGCAGCTTGACCTGCATGGCGGCCGAGATGGTGCCCAGCTCGTCGAGGAACAGCGTGCCGCCGCTGGCCAGCTCGAAGCAGCCCTTCTTGGTGCGGTGCGCGCCGGTGAAGGCGCCCTTCTCGTGGCCGAACAGCTCGCTCTCCAGCAGCGTCTCGGTGAGCGCGCCGCAGTTGATGGTGAAGAAGGGCCCGCGCCGGCGGCGGCTCTGGCGGTGGATGGCGCTGGCCACCAGCTCCTTGCCGGTGCCGGTCTCGCCCACCACCAGCACCGGCGAGTCGCTCTGCGCCACGCGCGGCAGCAGCTGGAACAGCTCGAGCATGCGCGGGCTGGCCGACTCGAGGTCCTCGAACTTCACGCCCTCCACCGGCGCGGCCGGCTCGGCGGCGCCCGTGGGCTCGACGTGGCCCGCCTGGCGCTGCGCCGCGGCCAGCACGTCCTCGCCCAGCGCGGCCACGTCGTCGGGGCCCAGGTCGCCCGGCGGCACCTCCACCAGGTCCACGGCCGGGTGCTCCTGCCGCAGCATCTCGCGGAAGGCGGCCACCAGCTCCGCGTCGTCCACCTGCACCACGACCACCCGCGGCTCGCCGCCCTGCAGGGCCTCGGCCGCCGCGCCGCAGTCGGCCACGCGGCGCGTGTCGAGCCCGCCTCGCGACAGCCACGCCTCCAGCCGCTGGCTGGCGGCGTCAGGGCGGCCCACGAGCAGGACAGACGGCAGGCTCACGCGGGCTCCAGCCCCCGGCTCGGGGGCCGCACAAGGTACGGAAGCCCGCGGCCCCGAGGCAAGGGCGCACCGACCGTTGCGGGCCGCCCCGCCGGGCGCGGGCCCGCGCTCCGGGCTAGGCTCGCCGCCCTGCATGCGCCTCGCCGCCCTGCCCCCCGCATCGCACCTGCCGCACCCGCGGCGTGCGCTCGCCGCATGAGCACGCTGGCCCCGCACGGCGTGCAGGCGCCCAGCCTGCCGCCGCCTGCCGGGGTGGGCCCGTGCCGGGCCAGCATCGTGCTGGAGTGGGAGAACCTGCGCTGGTCCGAGCGCGCGCGCTGCGCCGCGCTGCTGGCGGAGCTGGCGCGGCAGGTCGAGGCCCTGGCGCCGGCCGCGGCCGCTCCAGAGCCCGACGTGGAGCTGCTGGTGCTGCACGACGGGGCCTGCATGCCGGCCGAGGAGGTGCGCGCCTTCGTGCTGCACAGCGTGGGCACGCTGCCGGCGCGCCTTGGCCTGCGCGTGCTGGCGGGTGCGGACGCGAGCTACTACGGCCTCAAGAACGAGGGCGCGCGCGCCGCCGGCGGCGACATCGTGGTGTTCGTCGACAGCGACGTGCTCCCCGAGCCGGGCTGGCTGCGCACCCTGCTGGAGGCCTTCCACGACCCGCGCGTCGAGGTGGCCGGGGGCCAGGCCTACCTCGCCACCGACAGCCTCGTCGCGCGCACCCTGGCGCTGTGCTGGTTCTTCCCGCTGCGCGACCCACGCGCGGTGCTGGAGCCGCGCGCGGGCTTCTTCGCCAACAACGTGGCCCTGCGGCGCGAGGTGGCCCTCGAGTACCCCTTCCCCGCGCTGCCGGGCAGCTCGCGCGGCGCCTGCCGCCTGCTGGCGCAGCGCCTGCGGGCCGAGGGTCGCGGCGTGTTCGTGCACACCGGGGCCCGCGTGCAGCACCCCGCACCGCGCGGCGCGCGCCACCTGCTGCGGCGTGCGCTGGCGCAGGGCCGCGACAACCTGCTGCTGGAGCGCGCGCTGGGCGGCGGTGGCGTTGCGGCCTCGCTGGCGCGCGTGGCACGCCTGCAGGCACGGGCCTGCAAGCGCCTGCTGCGCCACCGCCGGCGCGTGGGCCTGCGCCTGCACGCATTGCCCGCGGCCCTGGCGCTGGCCACGGCCTGGCACGCGCTCTACGGTGCCGGCGACCTGCTCACGCGCCTGGCGCCGGGCTGGGCCGGGCGCCACCTGCGCGTGTGAGCGGCCCGCGCCGCATCCGCCCGCGCGTCACTACTGCGGCGTGCGCTCCTGCCACCAGTCGGGCTCGGCGTGCAGCACGCCGGGCGTGTCCAGCAGCAGGCGGGCCACCACCAGCGGGTCGTCCGTGGCGCGCACGCGCACCAGCAGGCGCTCGCCGGCCATGCGGCGCACCAGCTCGAGGCCCTGCGAGGCCAGCAGGGCCTGCTCGCCCGCCGAGTCCAGGCCCTGCGTGCGCAGCACGATGCGGCCCGTGAGCGCGCGCAGGCGCCCGCCGGCGCCGTCGCGGTAGACCGGCCACGCCGAGCCCTCGCGCCCCAGCGGGGCCTGCGTGCGCAGCGTGGCGAGGCCCGCGCCGGGGGCCAGGCGCCAGATGCGGAAGCCGTCGCGCGCCAGCACGGTGCTCACGGCATCGGGGGCGGAGGCCAGCCACGAGGCCTCGCCCGCGCGGCTCCACTCGGCCACGAGCGCCGGCTCCAGCGCCACGCGGCGCCAGGCCGTGCCGTCCCAGTAGGCCTCCTGGCCCACGCCCAGCGCCGGCAGGGCCGGGCGCGCGGCGGCCGGACGCGCCGCGGGCTTCATGCTGGGCGGCGCCTCCGGCGCGGCCTCGCCCTCGATCTCCAGCGTCCAGCCCGTCCACGTGGAGTCGAGCAGGTTGGCCTTGTCGGTCACCTTCAGCGTCCAGGTGCCCACCGGCACCTCGTCGAGGTGGCGCCACGAGCCCAGCACCACGCCCGCGAGCGTGTTGCTGTAGACGGTGTAGCCGCTGGGTCGGTTCAGCGCGTAGGCCAGCATGCTCTGCGTGCCGTCCGGGCTGGTGAGCGTGATGTCGAGGTCGGAGGCGTAGGCGTGGTCACAGTCCACCGTCACGCGCACGGCGTAGGCCTTGGCCACGCCGCAGTCGGCCGGCACGGTGATCGTGCTGCTCACGCCCGTGCTGTTGCCCTTGGGCACGAGCTGTCCCACGCTCTTGCTGGCCGACCATGCGGCCAGGCTGCCGGTGGGCTCGAGGTCGCGCGCCATCTTCACCGCCGCCTCGGCATCGACCACGCCGAAGCCGAACTGGTGGTTCACCCAGTGGCCGGCGCCGTTCTGCGACCAGTCGAAGTGCGTGGTGGCGTTGCGCCGCGCCGAGCGCGCCAGCACCAGCGGCACCTCCCACCAGCGCAGCAGCGGGTTGGCCTCCAGCACCAGCGCCACCACGCCCGTGGCCAGCGGCGTGGCCGACGAGGTGCCGCCGAAGCCGTTGGTGTAGTTGCCGGCGTCGTAGCCCAGCGACCCCGAGCGGTCGGTGGTGGTGATGCCGGGGCCCGAGCCGTTGCTGGGCGCGCACACCAGCAGCGCCGCGCCGGCCTGCGAGTAGGAGCTGGCTGCGCCCGTGGAGGCCACGGCGCCGATGGTGAGCACGCCGCGCAGGCTGTTGGTGGCGTCGAAGTTGGCCCACACGCCGCTGCCGGAGTTGCCGGCGGCCTTCATGTACACCGCGCCCAGCCCGCCGCGGGCCTGCGTGAGGCCCACGGCCACCGAGTCGCTGAAGGAGGTCGGCGCGGGCGCGAAGCCGTAGACCTCGCTGCCCCAGATGGCCGGGTAGCCCCACGAGTTGTTGTAGGTGTCCAGCACGTCCGTGCTGCGCGCCCACGCGTCGGCGAGGTCGGCGTCCGTGGTGCCCGCCGTGATCACGGCGAAGCCGGCCATCGTCGAGCGCGGGGCCGCGCCCGTGCCGCCCAGGCTGTTGGAGCCCAGTGCGGAAGTGACGCCCGCCACGCTGGTGCCGTGCTCGTCGCGCGTGGGATCGCCGTTGTCGTCGGCGTAATCCCAGCTGAGGTTGGGGATCACGTTGCCGGCCAGGTCCTCGTGCAGGATCTCCAGGCCGTCGTCCACCACGCCCACCTGCACGCCACGGCCGGTGTAGCCCAGGTCCCAGGCGCCGCGCAGGCTGGCGTCCTCGCCCGCCGTCGCGCCCGACTGGCCCGTGTTCTCCAGGTGCCACTGGTTGGCGAACAGCGGGCCCGTGGGCGAGAAGGTCGTGTAGGTGTAGCCGTTGAGCACGGTCGTGCTGCCGCCGTAGGTGCTGACCACCACGTCGCGCGCACCCACCGTGCCGGCCGGCGTGCGGCAGGTGGCCTGCGTGGCGCTGCTGGCCTGCGGCAGGGTTGCCGCCACGCCGCCGATCGTGACGGCGAGGCCGCCCACGTCGAGCTGCGTGCCCGTGAGCGTGATGATCGTGCCGCCGCCCACCGGGCCGTCGCTGGCCGCGATGGCGCTCACGGTCGGGGGCGGCACGCAGGCGTAGGCGCCCAGCAGCGTGGCCGCGCCGTTGCTGTTGCTGGCCACGATGTCGTAGGTGCCGTAGCCCGGCACGCTGGGCACGGTGCAGGTGAGCGTCGTGTCGCTGGTCACGGTCACGTTCGTGGCCGGGAGGCCCCCGATGGTGACCGCCGTGCTGCCCGGGTCGTTGGCCACGAAGCCGCTGCCCACCAGCGCCATGGCCTGCCCGCCCAGCGGCGGGCCGGCCGGCGGCGTGGCCGAGGCCAGCGTGGGCGCGGGGTAGTAGGTGAAGCCTCCCGCCAGGCTGGTGCTGCCGTGGTCGGTGTCCACCAGGATGTCCACCGCGCCCACGGCCTGCGCGGGCGCCAGCACCTGCAGGGTGGCACCGTCCACCACCGCCACGATCGTGGCCGGCACGGCGCCGAACCACACGGCGCGCGAGGCCGCCTGGCC
>JBJTIJ010000463.1:0-8028 GCA_046094945.1 Planctomycetia bacterium
TCCCGCACGCGCAACCGCGCGCGCTAGGTGACGCGCCCGGCGGCGGCGTAGACGTTCACGCCGCCGGGCCGCACGAAGCCCACCAGCGTCAGGCCATGGGCCGCGGCCACCTCGACGGCCCGCGATGTGGGCGCCCCCACCGCCGCCAGCACCGGCACGCCGGCCAGCACGGCCTTCTCCACCAGCTCGAAGGCGATGCGGCCCGAGAGCATCATCACGCAGCCGCAGAGCGGCACGCGGCCCTGCGCCAGTGCCCAGCCCAGCACCTTGTCCATGGCGTTGTGGCGCCCGACGTCCTCGCGCAGCACCAGCAGCTCGCCCGTGGCGCTGAAAAGGCCGCAGGCGTGCGCACCGCCGCTGGCGCCGAAGGCCGGCTGCGCCGCGCGCAGCCGCTCGGGCAGCTGGCTCAGCAGCGCCTGCGGCACGCGCAGCGGGTCGTCGAGCCGGCCCGTGGCCAGGTGCAGCGAGGCCAGGCTCTTGCGCCCGCAGGTGCCGCAGGCCGAGGACGAGTAGGTGCCGCGCTCGCGCGCCAGCGACTCCAGGCCTGGCACGAGGTCCACGTCCAGCACGTGGCCGCGCTCGGCGGGCGCCAGCCCCGCGGGCTCGGCCATGCGCACGATGTCGTCGCGGCCCGGCGCCACGCCCTCGCTGAACAGGAAGCCGCGCACCAGCTCCTCGTCGTGGCCCGGCGTGCGCATCAGCACGCTGAAGGGCGTGCCGCACAGGCGCACCTCCAGCGCCGCCTCCACGGCCACCACGTCGGCCACCGGCGCGGCCACGCCCGCCTCCGCGCTCACGCGCGTCACCTGCACCTGCGCCACCGAGGCGGGCGGCGGGCCGCCAGCAGCCGGCAGGCCCGCACGCGCACGCGCGTGGCCAGGCTCGTGCGGCGAGCCGGGAGTCGACGGGGAGGCGGCCATCGGCGCATCATGCCACCCGCGCGCCAGCGCCCACGACCCGGCAGCGCGGCCCCGCCAGGCGGCCCAGCCGCGCGGCCGTGGCGCGCGGCCCTGAGGCTGGTGGGCTTCGTGCGGCCCGGCGGCGTGAACGTCTACGCCGCCGCCGGGCGCGTCACCTAGCGCGCGCGGTTGCGCGTGCGGGACGTGCGTGCCCTGCGGCGCGTGCGGCCGCTGCGACGTGGCTGCGGTCGCGCCGCGGCGCCCAGGCTGAGGAACAGCACCAGCGCCGAGGCCAGGCTGCTGGTCTCGCTGCGCGCCAGGGCCGGCACGCCCGAGCGGTCGCGGTCGGCCTCGCGCTCGGTGGGCCAGACGTGGGCCAGCACGGGCCCGGCGGGGGCGGGCTTGGCGCGCAGGCGCGCAGCCTTGCGGCCGGCGGGGCGCGCGGCGCGGCCGCTGCAGAACAGGATGGTGGGCACGCGCGCCTGGCTGAAGCCCTCTACCAGCACCAGGTCGGCGTCGGCGAAGAAGCGCGCGGCCAGCGCCTCGGGCGCGGCCTGCTGCTCGGGGGCGAGGTAGGCGATGCCCGCCGGGCCGGCCAGCGCCACGCCGCAGGCGCCCGCCGCGGCGGCGCGCGCGCTGTCCTTGCCCGGGCGGTCGAGCTCGAAGCCGTGCGCGGCGTGCTTCACGTAGCCCACGCGCAGTCCCTGGCCGCACAGTGCGCGCAGCAGGCTCTCGGCCAGCGTGGTCTTGCCCGCACCCGAGGGGCCGACGAGCTTGACCACCAGCGGGCCGTCCTGCCGGCGCGCGCGGGAACCACGGCGGGCGGCGGGGCGCGGGGCCATCAGGAGGCCTCGGGCGCGGCGGGCGGCGCGAACATGGCGGCCACCTTGGCGGCCTCGACGCGCTGGGCCATGGGCACGAAGGGCGCCACGCGCGTGCCGGCCAGCGGCACCTTGGCGTCGTCCCAGTGGCGGATGGGCACGCCCAGCAGCGCGTCGGCCTTCTCGCGCAGGCCGGGCAGGATGGGCGCAAGGTAGGTGACCACCTGCCGGAAGAGGTTGAGGGCGATGCTGCAGGCGTCTTGCAGGTCGCGTTCGCGCCCGGGCTGCTTCTTGAGCTTCCAGGGCTCGGTCTTCTCGACGTGCTCGTTGGCGCGGTCGGCCAGCGCCATGATGCGACGCACGGCCTCGGCGGTGTCGCAGGCCTCGTAGGCGGCCGCGATGGCATCGCCCTCGGCGGCGGCGCGCTCGAAGAGGCCGCCGTCGGCGGGGTAGGCCGGCGAGAGGCCGCTGGCCTCGACGAAGCGCGCGGTGCGGCTGGCGAGGTTGACCACCTTGCCCACCACGTCGCTGTTGACCTTGAGCGCGAGGTCCTCGGGGTTGAGGTCGAAGTCGTCCACGCCCGCGGTGAGCTTGCTGGCGTAGTAGTAGCGCAGGTAAGCCGGGTCGAGGTGCTGGGCCGCCACGGCCGCGGGCACCAGCGTGCCCTTGGACTTGCTCATCTTCTCGCCCTGTACGTTGAGGAAGCCGTGCACGTGCACGCGCGTGGGCAGCCGCATGCCGGCGCTCTTGAGCATGGCCGGCCAGAACAGCGTGTGGAAGTAGACGATGTCCTTGCCGATGAAGTGGTGCAGCTCGGCCTCGCCCGAGCGCCAGTAGGCGTCGAAGGAGGCGCCCGTCCGCTGGGCCCACTGGCGCGTGGTGGCCGCATAGCCCAGCGGCGCGTCGAACCACACGTACCAGTACTGGCCGGGCACGTGCACGCTGGCGCCCGGCAGCTCGGGGATCTCGAAGCCGAAGTAAGGCGCGGGGCGCGAGACGTCCCAGTCGCGCAGCGGCTCGCCCAGGAAGTTCTGCGCCAGGAAGCGCGCGATCTCGGGCTGCAGGTGCCCGGGGGCCTGCGTCCACTCCAGCAGGAAGGGGCGCAGGCGCTCGATCTGCACGAACAGGTGCGGCGCGCTGCGCACCTCGGGGCGCGCGCCCGAGAGCGTGCTGACCGGGTCCTTCACCTCGCTGGCGGCGTAGGTGCCGCCGCAGCGGTCGCAGGAGTCGCCGTACTGGCCCGGCGCCTGGCAGCGCGGGCAGGTGCCCTTGACGAAGCGGTCGGCGAGGAACACGCCCAGCTGGGGGTCGTAGAGCTGCGTGACGTCGCGGCGGCTCACCATGCCCTGCCGCTGCAGGGCGGCCCACACCTCGTGGCACAGCGCGCGGTTCTCGGGCGCGTGCGTGCTGCCGTAGTGGTCGAAGGAGATGCCGAAGGTGGCGAAGTCGCGCAGGTGCTCGGCCTGCATGCCGGCGACCAGGTCTTCCTCGCTGCGCCCCTCGCTGCGCGCGCGCACCATGATGGCCGTGCCGTGCGTGTCGTCGGCGCACAGGTAGGTGCAGGCGTGGCCGCGCAGGCGCTGGAAACGCGCCCAGATGTCGGTCTGCACGTACTCGACCAGGTGCCCGATGTGGATGGGGCCGTTGGCGTAGGGCAGCGCGCTGGTGACGAGGATGGTGCGCTGGGCAGCCACGGTCAGGCCTACGCGTCGCCGCGCGGCTTGGGCGGCGGGATCGTGATGCGCTTGTGGGGGACCTCTTCCTCCTGGATCACCTCGCAGAGCTGGTCCCACGTTGTGGCCTCGGTGCCCAGGAAGTCGCTGGCCGCGTCGCCGCACACCAGCAGCTCGCCCGCGCCGAAGGCGCGCGCCAGCTCCAGCGCCTCGCGCCCGATGATCTGCCGCGCGCGCGGGTCGTCCTCGAAGGCGTCGTAGTCGTCGGGGCGCGAGAGCACGCAGAAGCCGGGGTAGAGCAGGAAGCAGCCCAGCCTCAGGCCCACGCGCACGCGCAGGATCTCGCGGTTGCCCTTGATCTCCTCGCCCAGGTCGGCCGGCGAGACCTCGTCGGGCACGCTGCGCGCGTGCTCCTCCTCGTCCACGTTGCGCAGCTCGACCTCCAGCACGCCCGAATCGGGCGCATCGATGTTCTGGAAGCCCTTGCTCAGCAGCGTCTCGATGACGGCACGCGTGGCCCCGCCCAGGGTGCGCCCGCCGGTGGGGACGAGGATCTCGATCGTCATGGCGGCAGCATCCCCCGCAGGGGCCCCAACCGCGAGGATTGGCACCGCACCCCCGCGCCCTGCCTGCGCCGCCGCGCCCGTCCCGCCCACGCAGCACGCCGTGCCTTCGCCCGCCTTTCCCCGCCTGGCCCACCGACGCGCCCGAGGGGCATCATCCACCTGCGCACCACGCCGTGCCCTCGCCTGCTGCTCCCCGCCCGGTCCACCGACGCGCCCGAGGGGGAGCGGAAGCCCGATGAGGACGACGACGCGTGGTCCATCCACGCGAGGAGGACGAAGCGGGCTGACCGCCCCCCTCCGGCGCGTCGCCCCCCGTCAGCGCGACCTCGCCACGCCCTCGAGCGCGGCTGGGTTGTCGAGGGTGCCAAGGTCTCCGGGCATCTCGCCCAGCCACACGGCCCGGATCGCCCGGCGCAGGATCTTGCCCGAGCGCGTCTTGGGCAGCGCATCGACGAAGCGCAGCGCCTTGGGGCGCAGCGTCTTGCCCAGCGCCGTGGCGATGGCCTCGGCGAGCTGGGCGCGCAGCGCCTCGTCCTCGCGCACGCCGGCCTTGGGCACCACGAACACCACCAGCGCCTCGCCCTTGAGCTCGTCGGGCACGCCGATGGCCGCCGCCTCGCTGGCCGCGGGATGGCCGATGACGGCCGCCTCGACCTCGGCGGGCCCGGTGCGCTTGCCGGCCACCTTGATGGTGTCGTCGCTGCGGCCGTGCAGGAACCAGAAGCCGTCGTCGTCCACCAGCGCCCAGTCGCCGTGGTACCAGAGGCCCTCGCCGAAGCGCTCGAAGTAGGTGGCCAGGTAGCGCGCGTCGTCGCCCAGGAAGCCCTTGGTGAGGCTGGGCGCGGGCTGGCGCAGCACGAGGTGGCCCACCTGCCCGCGCACCGGCCGTCCGGCGTCGTCCACCACGTCCACGTCCATGCCCAGGCCCGGGCCCCACAGCGTGCAGGGCTTGAGCGGCGTGATGGGCAGCGGCGAGAGCAGGCAGCCCACCATCTCGGTGCCGCCGCTGATGTTCACCAGCGGGCAGCGGCGCTGGCCCACGCGCTCGAAGAACCAGGCCCAGGAGTCGGGGTCCCAGGGCTCGCCCGTGCTGCCCAGGATGCGCAGCGAGGAGAGGTCGTGGCCGGCGCTGGGCTCCTCGCCGCTGCGGCGCAGCAGGCGCACGGCGGTGGGGGCCACGCCCAGGTGCGTGACGCGGTGCTTCGCGACGATGTCGAAGAGCCGGTCGCTGCGCGGCCAGTTGGGCGCGCCCTCGAAGAGCACCAGCGTGGCGCCCAGCGCCAGCACGCCCACCATCTCCCAGGGGCCCATCATCCAGCCGATGTCGGTGAGCCAGAAGAAGCGGTCGCCGGCGTGCACGTCGAAGGCGTAGCCCAGCTCCTTGACCATCGTGGCCAGGCAGCCGGCGTGCGTGTGCACGGTGCCCTTGGGCCGGCCGGTGGTGCCCGAGGTGTAGAGCAGCAGCGAGCGGGCCTCGGCGTCGAGCACCTCGGTGCGCGGGTCGGGCGCGCGCGGCGTGACGCGCTCGTGCCACCACAGGTCGCGGCCCGGGGCCAGCGTGACGGACGCGCCGGTGCGGCGCAGCACCACGAGGTGGCGCAGGCTGGGGCACTGGGCCGCGGCCTGCTGCGCGCTGGGCAGGATGGGCACGGCCTCGCCGCGGCGGAAGCCGCCATCGGCGGTGAACAGCACGCTGGCGCCGGCGTCCTTCATGCGCACCGCCAGCGCGTCGGCGCCGAAGGCCGAGAACACCGGCACGGCCACCGCGCCCACCTGCAGGCAGGCGAAGAAGGCCACCACCACCTCGCTCACCATCGGCATGTAGATGCCGACGCGGTCGCCCACCTGCACGCCCAGGTCGCGCAGCAGGCCGGCGGCGCGGTTGACCTCGGTGCGCAGCTCGGCGTAGGTGAGGCGGCGCACGCTGCCGTCGTCGGCCTCGGCCACCAGCGCCAGGTTCTCGGCGTGCTGGGCGTGGCCCCAGGGGCCGGCCACCACGTGGCGGTCCAGGCAGTTGAGCACGAGGTTGGTCTGGCCGCCGAGGAACCAGCGCGTCCACGGCAGGCCGCGCGAGCGGTCGAGCACCTGCGTGTAGGGGCGGTACCAGGACAGGCCCAGGTCGGCCAGGGCCGTATCCCAGAAGCGCCCGATGTCGGCCACCGACCAGGCGTGGAGCGCGTGCGCGTCGGCGGCGCCCACCTTCTTCATCAGGCGCCCCACGCGCGTGCGGGGGGCCTCGGCGGGGTTGGGCTGGAACACGACGGGAGCGCGGGCGTCCATGCGGCGGAGCATACGCCGCAGGGCCGTGGCGCGCGGCGCGCGGACACGGCGCGCGTGGATGGCGCGGGTGCATGGCGCGGGGACATGGCGCCGGCGCGGCGGCCGCCGTAGGCTGCGGCCATGCTCGAGGTGGACCTCACCTTCGCCTACGACGACGCGCTGGGCGCGGGCCGCGGCCTGCCCGTGGCGGGGCTGGAGGCTGCCCACGAGGCCGGGCGTGCCGCGCTCGAGCGCGTGCGCCGCGCCCACGAGGCCGGCGGCCTGGCCTGGATGTCGCTGCCGCGGCGCGTGGACCTGGCCGAGGCGGTCGCGGCCTGGCGGGGCTCGACGCCGCCCTTCGACGACATCCTGCTGCTGGGCATCGGCGGCTCGGCGCTGGCGGCCGTGCTGTTCGCGGCGCTGGCGCCGCGCGGGCCCAGCGGCCCGCGGCTGCACGTGGTGGAGACGGTGGACCCGGCGCGCGTCTCGTTCCTGCTGCAAACCTGCCGGCCGCAGCGCACGCTGGTGCTGGCCGTCTCGAAGAGCGGCACCACGCTGGAGACGGCCGCCACCTTCCTGGTGGCCGAGGCGTGGATGGAGCGGGCGCTGGGGGCGCGCGCCCACGAGCGCATCGCGGTGGTGTGCGACGAGGAACGCAACCCGCTGCGCGAGCGCGCCACGCGCAAGGGCTACGCCTGCTTCGGCGTGCCGCCGGGCGTGGGCGGCCGCTTCTCGGCGCTTTGCGCGGTGGGCCTGCTGCCGGCCGCGCTGCTGGGGCTGGACCCGCGCGAGCCGCTGCACGGCGCGCACAAGGCGCTCGAGCGCTGCCTGCGGCCCGACGCCGCGCGCAACCCGGCGCTGGCGCTGGCCATGGCGCACCACCAGGCCGCCGCGGCCGGCCGCAACGTGGCCGTGCTGTGGCCCTACGGCGAGGCACTGCGCCCGCTGGGGCCGTGGTGGGTGCAGCTGGTGGGCGAGAGCCTGGGCAAGCCGGGGCCCCAGGGGCCGGTGGGCGTCTCGCCGCTGGCGGCCAGCGGGCCCGCCGACCAGCACAGCCTGCTGCAGCTGCTGCTGGAGGGGCCCGACGACAAGCTCACGGTGATGCTGGGCGCCGCCCGCCACGGGGCGGCCGACCCGGTGGTGCCGCCGGGCGGCGACGAGCTCACGCCGGTGGCGGGCCTGGCGCTGGGGCAGGTGCTGCGCGCCGAGCAGGAGGCCACGGCCTTCGCGCTGGCCCGCGCCGGCCGCCCGGTGGTGACGCTGGCCCTGCCCGACGCCAGCCCGGCCAGCGTGGGCGCCGTGCTGATCACCTTCGAGGTGATGGTGGCCATCTGGGGCGAGATGCTGGGCGTGAACCCCTTCGACCAGCCGGCCGTGGCCTTCGGCAAGCAGGCGGCGCTGGCGCGCCTGCTGGGGCAGCCGGCCGCGCTGGTGGCCGACATGGACGCGGCCCGCGGCCGCCCGCACCGGGTGGTGCGCTAGGCCGCCAGCACCGGTGGGTGCGCCGGGCCGCACGCACCGCTTGGTGCGCCAAGCCACACGGGCGCGCGGCACGTGCGCCAGCAGCAGCATGGGCGCCCGCAGGTGCGCGCGCCGGCAAGCGAACGGGCCGGGCCAGGCTTGCGCCCTGCCCGGCCCGTGAGGGAGCGGACCTGCGTCCCGGGGGACTAGAACGGGATGTCGTCGCCGCCCTGCGGGTAGTCGTCCTGGGGCGTGTCGCCCACGGGGGCGTTGCCGCCACCGCCACCGCCGCCGGGGCCGCGGGCCGGGGGGCGGCCGGCCGGGCGGCGGCCGCCGCCCTCGCCCCCCG
>JBJTIJ010000464.1:0-4320 GCA_046094945.1 Planctomycetia bacterium
CGTTTCCTCCTCCTCGCGTAGAGGAACTACGCGTCGTCGTCGTCACCGGGCTTCCGCTCCCGCCCGGGCGCGGCGGCCCCCGATCGGAGCCTACGCCCCCGCCACCTCACGGATGCGGCGGAGGGTGGCCAGGAGCGGGGCCAGCGTCGGCAGCGCCAGCATGTTGGGCCCATCGCTGGGCGCCCGGTCCGGGTCCTCGTGCACCTCGAGGAAGAAGCCGTCCACGCCCACCGCGGCCGCCGCGCGCACCAGCGCCGGCACCTCGCTGCGGTCGCCGCCGCTCTTGGTGCCCAGGCCGCCGGGGCGCTGCACGCTGTGCGTGCCGTCGAAGATCACCGGGTGGCCCATGCGGCGCATCACGGGCAGCGCGCGGAAGTCGACCACGAGGTGGCCGTAGCCGAAGGTGACGCCGCGCTCGGTGAGCAGGATGTCGCGGCAGCCCGAGCCCTCGAGCTTCTCCACCAGCGGCGCCATGTTCTCGGGCGCCAGGAACTGGCCCTTCTTGACGTTGACGGCCTTGCCGGTGCGGGCGGCGGCCACCAGCAGGTCGGTCTGGCGGCACAGGAAGGCCGGCACCTGCAGCACGTCCACCACCTCGCCCACGGGCGCGGCCTGCTCGGCGCTGTGGAAGTCGGTGAGCACGGGCACGCCCACCTTCTTGCGCACCTCGGCCAGCACCTTGAGGCCAGCGGCCAGGCCCGGCCCGCGGAACGAGCGCAGGCTGGTGCGGTTGGCCTTGTCGAAGGAGGACTTGTAGACGAACGAGAAGCCGGCGCCCGCGGCGATGTCGCGCAGGCGCTCGGCGTGGCGCAGCGCGTGCTCGCGCCCCTCGATCACGCAGGGGCCGGCGATGAGCAGCGGCGGCTGGCCGGGGCCCACGGTCAGCGGCCCCACGCGGCAGGGCTGCATGGGGCGCGCGCCCACGGCCGCCGTCGAGGCGCCCGCCTTGGAGGCAGGGGCCGCGGCGGGCGCGGCGGCCCGCGCGGGCCGGGCCGTGCGACGGGGACGGCGCGCGCTCATCGCGCCCCCTTGCCCGGGCGGGCCTGCGTGCGGCGGCTGGCGCGTGCGCGGCCGGCGGCAGGCGCGGGCACACGGGGTGCTGACATGCTCGCTGCGGACGTGCGCGCTGCGGACGCGCGCGGCAGGGCGCGGCGGGCCGCCTGCGGCTGGTCGAGGCGCACGAGGTCGCGGTAGGACTCGCGCCGGCGCACCACGGCCCAGCGGTCGCCGTCCACGAGCACCTCGGGCGGGCGGCGGCGGTCGTTGTAGTTGCTGGCCATGCTGAAACCGTACGCCCCCGCGCTCATCACCGCCAGCACCTCGCCACGCCGCACGGGCGGCAGCGGGCGGTCCTGCGCCAGGAAGTCGCCCGACTCGCACACCGGGCCCACCACGTCGGCCTCGGGCAGGGCGGGCACGCTGCCCAGCGGCGGCGGCGGCGGCCCCACCACCGGCCAGATGCGGTGCCAGCCGCCGTAGAGGCTGGGCCGGATCAGGTCGTTCATGCCGGCGTCCACGATCACGAAGCGCTTCTCGCCGCCCTGCTTGTTGAACAGCACGGTCGTGAGCAGCACGCCGGCGTTGCCCACCACCACGCGGCCCGGCTCCAGCACCAGCTTGAGGCCCGTGCCGCGCACGATGGGCTCGATGGCGCGCGCGTACTCCTCCAGCGCGGGCGCGCTCTCGTCCTTGTAGTAGATGCCGAAGCCGCCGCCCATGTCGAGCCAGGCGAGGCTCGGGGCCTGCTTGCGCAGCGCCAGCGCCAGCCGCGCCACCTTCTCGACGGCCGCGCGGTAGGGCGCGGCGGTGGTGATCTGGCTGCCGATGTGGCACTGCACGCCCTTGAGCACCAGGCTGGGCGAGGCCATCACACGGCGCGCGAGCGCCTCGCCGCGCTCGATGTCCACGCCGAACTTGGTCTCCTTCTTGCCGGTGGAGATGTAGCGGTGCGTCTTGGGGTCGACGTCGGGGTTGACGCGGATGGCCACGCCCGCCTTGCGGCGCAGGCGCGAGGCCACGGCCTCCAGCGCCTCCACCTCCTCCTCGCTCTCCACGTTGAACATCAGGATGCCCTGCTCGAGGGCGAAGGCCATCTCGGCGTCGGTCTTGCCCACGCCCGAGAACACCACCTTGCGCGGGTCGGCGCCCACCGCCAGCACGCGGCGCAGCTCGCCCTCGGAGACGATGTCGAAGCCGGCGCCGGCCTTGCGCGCCAGCTCCAGCAGCGCAAGGTTGCCGTTGGCCTTGACGGCGTAGCACACCAGCGGCGCCAGGCCGGCGAAGGCCGAGCGGATGCGGCGCAGGTGCTCGCGGAAGGTGGCCGCGGAGTAGACGTAGGCCGGCGTGCCCACCTGAGCGGCCAGCGCCGCCAGCGGCACCTGCTCGCACCACAGCTGGCCGTCTCGGTAGTGGAAGTGGTCCACGCGCTGCTCCGGGGAAGCCCCAAGGGATACCCGGGCAGGGCGGGGGACGCCGCGCCGCGCGCGGCAGCCGGGCCGGGCGCGCGCGCCCCTGCGGGCCCCGGCGTGGCCGTGCTGGCCCGGGCGCGGCCGGGCCCAGCGGGCCTGCGCCGGGCTAGCGGCGCAGCGCCGCCGGGTCCGGCGTCTCGGGCAGCTCGGAGAGGCCGCGCACGCCCAGGCTCTCGAGGTGGCCGCGCAGCTTCTCGAGCGTCTTGGTGTGGATCTGGCACACGCGGCTCTCGGAGATGCCCAGCACGGAGCCGATCTCCTTCATGGTGAGGTTCTCCTTGTAGTAGAGAGCCACCACCACGCGTTCGTTGTGCGCCAGCACCTTGGAGAGCGAGCCCGCCAGGTCGCGCGCGACCATGCGGTCGAAGGGCTCCTCGCTGTCCTTGTCCATCAGCACGTCGAGGCGGCGCAGGGCGCGCGAGTCGTCGTCCTGCTCCTCCTGCGGGCTGAGCGTGTAGACGCTGGTGAAGTTGGACTCGCGCCGCATGCGCTCGGCCTCCTCCACGGGCATCGACAGGCGGGCCGCGGCCTCGTGGGCGCTGGGCTCGCGACCCAGCTCCTGGCGCAGTGCGCCCACGGCGGCGTTGTACTGCGTGGCGCGGTTGCGCACGAGCCGCGGCACCCAGTCCTGGCTGCGCAGCTCGTCGAGGATGGCGCCGCGCACGCGGCTGGCGCAGTAGGACGAGAAGGGCGTGCCGCGCTGCATGTCGTAGTTCTCGACCGCGCGCATCAGGCCCATGGCCCCCACGCTGCGCAGGTCGTGCACGTCGATCGAGCGCGGCAGGCGCGCCGCGATGCGGTTGCTGATCACGCGCACGAGGTAGAAGTAGGCCGTGACCAGCTCGTTGCGCAGCGCCTCGTCGCGCGTCTGCGTGTAGCGCTTCCACATCTGGGCGAGCTTGCGCTTGCTGGGGCGCGGCGCGGCGCGTCCGTCGGCGCCGGGCAGGTCGGTGGCGGCGGCCTTCACGGGGCCTCCGGGGCGCGGGCGGGCGCGTGCGTCGAGACGGGCTGCATCCTGGCCTCCCTCGGCTCCCGGCGCGGCCGCCCCGGGGCCCACCTCGGCGGGCCACGGCGCGGCCCCACGGGCGGCCGACCGGGGCGAGCATCGACGGCCGGCACGCGCCGACCTACGGGGAAGTGGGCACCGACAGTCGCGAGGCCGCAAGAAATGGCCTCCGCGGGCACCCCACGGCTTGGATTTGGCGCCCCGCCAGGGCCCAAAAACCACAACCCCTTGTGGTGTAAGGGTTCTTTTCGCACAGCCGGCGGGATGTGTCACGCGCCCGTCATCGGCGCGGCCCGCCGGCGCGGGCGCTCGTGGGACGCCTCGCGGCCTGTCCCCGCAGGCGATCGGGTGCGCGCAGGGGCGGCTTGAGGGCCGGCCGGCGCGGGCCGGCGCGGGCCGGGCGGCACCTCGCCGGCGGCCGGCCGGAGGGCTGCCGAGCCTGCCCAGGCCGGGCCGCCGGGCCGGCTGCCCGCGGCCGCAGGCCCCTGGGCCTCGGGTGGCTTGCGCCCGCCGTGCGCTCGGCCCGCGCGGCCCGGCGGAGGGCCCGCGGGGGTAGAACCGCGCGGCCGGCGTGCCGGGATCCCGCCCAGCCGGCGGGCTGCCGGCGGCGGGCCGCGGCGGCGGCACCGGGCGGAACTCGGCATCGCTCACCTCGGCTGCGCCGCGGGGGCTCGCATCCGCCTGCGGGCGCTGTTGGTAGGGCGACCCCTGGGGAACCCCTGCGGGGCCCTCGCCGGGGCGGCTGGCGGCGGGAGCTCCGCTGGGTCCACCCCCGGCCGGGCGGCGGCTGGAGCGGGGCATCTCGTCGGCGGCGGCGGGGGTGGGCCGGCTGCCGCGGCGCTGCTC
>JBJTIJ010000465.1:0-1307 GCA_046094945.1 Planctomycetia bacterium
GAACAGCTTGACGACGAAGTCCTGCACCCCGTCCTCGGCCGTGTGGTGGTTGCGGACCACGCGCCAGCAGTGCCGGGAGGCCGCGTCCTGGTGGCGCGCCACCAGCGCCTCCAGCGCCGCCACGTCGCCCTGCCCGCAGCGCACCATCAGGGCATCGTCGGGGGCCAGCCCGGCGGCGGGGGCGGGGCGGGGCTGGAGCGAGGCCATGGGCAGGGCAGCAGGTCCGGGAGCGAGCAGGGGGAGCCGGCAGGCCGGGCGCCGGCCCGCCGCACCCCATTGGTAACGCCGCGCGCGTGGCCGGCGCAGCCGGGCCCGCCATGCTTACAAGATGCGAACACAGGCGCAGGCCCAGCCTGCGGGGCGCTTGGCATACCCTCCCCGGGTCCACGGAGGCATCCCGGCGTGCGCATCCTGGTGGTCGACGACGACGAGGCGATCCGCGACACCCTCGACGTGGTGCTGCGCTCCGTGCACCACGAGGTGCTGCTGGCCCGCTCGGCCGACGAGGCGTTGCGCCTGCTGCAGGCCAACGCCGGCATCGACGTGGCACTGCTGGACGTCAAGATGCCCGGGCGCGACGGCATCGAGGCGCTGCCCGACCTGCTGCGCGCGCGGCCCGAGCTGGCCGTGGTGATGATGTCGGCGCACGGCACGCTGGAGACCGTGGCCGAGGCCATGCGCGCGGGCGCGCTCGACTTCCTGCCCAAGCCCTTCGCGCGCGACGAGCTGCTGGCGCGGCTGGTGAAGGTGCAGCAGGACCGCAAGCAGAAGGCCGAGGTGGCGCGCCTGCGCCGCCAGCTCTCCGACACCTCGCAGCGCATGGCCGGCTCCAGCCCCGCCATCGAGGGCCTGCGGCAGGTGGTGGCGCGCCTGGCCGCCACGCCGGCACGCGTGCTCATCGAGGGCGAGAACGGCGCGGGCAAGGAGCTGGTCGCCCGCCTGCTGCACGACCTGAGCCCGCGCGCCTCCGGCCCCTTCGTGGACGTCAACTGCGCGGCCATCCCCAAGGAGCTGCTCGAGAGCGAGCTGTTCGGCCACGAGAAGGGCGCCTTCACCGGTGCCACGGCGCTGCGCAAGGGCAAGTTCGAGCAGGCCGACGGCGGCACGCTATTCCTCGACGAGGTGGGCGACATGCCGCTGGATGCGCAGGCCAAGGTGCTGCGCGTCATCGAGCAGCAGCAGGTGCAGCGCGTGGGCGGCAACGAGCCCATCCGGGTGGACGTGCGGCTGGTGGCGGCCACCAACAAGGACCTCAAGGCCGCCGTGGCCGACGGCAGCTTCCGCGAGGACCTCTACTACCGCCTGGC
>JBJTIJ010000466.1:0-3756 GCA_046094945.1 Planctomycetia bacterium
ACCCACTCCCTCGCCCCCGACGCCTGGCCGCACGAGGCCGCCTTCCTCGCCTCGGCGCGGGCGCTGGCGCTGGCCCTCTACGACGGGCTCGACCCCACGCTGCGCCCGGCCGTGGGGGCGCTGCGGCTGGTGGCCACGGGCGGCGTGGCCGGCTTCCGCGCGCAGGCCTTCGCGGGCGAGGGGCTGCTGCTGCCCGAGGACCTGCGGGAGCCGGTGGGCAGTGCCGTGCGGCTGGCGCCTGCGGGCGCGGGCGCGGGCGCGCGCTCGCGCGTGCTCGACGCCTGGCGGCGTGCGCTGCAGGGCGTGCTGGAGGGCCACCAGCCCGCCGGCGACTGGCTGTGGTTCGCCGGCGAGGGGCGCAGCGTCGAGGGCGGCGCGCTGCTGCCCATCGTGCGCCTGTCGCGCGCGGCGTGGAAGGCCTACTACAGCCTGCGGCAGGGCGAGGCCGACCTGCTCCAGCGCCGGCCGGCCTGCCTGCTGGACGCGGTCACCACCGAGCTGCTGCAGCGGCTGTCGAGTGCGCTGCTGGAGGCCGTGGAGCGCGACAGCGTGCCCACGCTGGACCACGACCCGGAAGAGGTGCTGGCCGCGGCCGGGCGCCAGCTGGCCGACCGCCCGGCGCTGGGCGAGGGCACCGACCTGAGCCTGCGCGGCCTGTTCCAGACCTGCACCACGCTGGCCTCCGTGCCGCACGAGGGCCAGGGCGCCGCGGGCCGCATCATCATCGCGGGCCGCGATCACCCCGGCCTCAAGCAGAGCCTCGTGCTGGCCAAGCCCGTGCGCCTGCACGACGTGCCCGTCGTGCGCAAGCTGCTGGTGTCGTGCCGCGAGGGCCTGTCGCTGCTCAGCGACGGCGCGCAGGTCTACGCGCTGGGCCAGCTGGACGCCTCGCTCTCGCTGGCCAGCAAGACCCTGTTCGTGGCCACCTTCCTCAAGCACTCGACGTGGGAGCTGGCACGCGGCGTGCGCCCGCTCATGCGCGTCACCTACGGCCGCCCGCGCCTGCCGCAGCCGGCGCTCAACGAGGCGCGCTTCCGCTTCTACGTCACGCGCACCTTCAGCCAGGCCTACGGCCTGATGTCGGAGGAGGAGTACCAGGTGCTGCTGGGGCTGGCGCGCGCGGCCAGCGAGCAGGCCAAGGGCACCATCCTGCTCATCTCCAGCGAGGCACGCGACGAGGCCGAGCGGCTGGCCTTCCAGGGCATGCCGCTCAGGGCACGGCCGCTGGACCCGGGCACGCTGCGCGCCGTGAGCAGCATGGACGGCGCCGTGCTGGTGGGGATGGACGCCACCTGCTTCGGCATCGGCGTGATCCTCGACGGCCTCTCGACCGGCTCGGGCGACCCGGCGCGCGGCGCGCGCTACAACTCGGCGCTGCGCTACGTGCTGGCGCGCCAGAAGCCCTGCCTGGCCGTGGTGGTGAGCGAGGACGGGCGCGTGGACCTGCTGTGCAAGTGAGGCGCGGCGGGCCGGCGCGCCGGCTGCCGGCGCGAGGGGTGCCGCTGCCCTAGCTGGCGGTTGGCGCCTCGCCGCGGCTGCGCGCGCGGGCCTCGGCGGCGGCGGCCAGCCGCCGCACCATGCTGCCGAAGATGGGCCCGTGCAGCGGGTAGAGCACGTTCCAGTACAGGTGGCCCCACAGGCCGCGCGGCGCGAAGATGGCCGTCTGCACCAGCCGGCTGCCGCCGTCGGCCTCGGGCGTGACGACGAACTCCAGCCACGCCTCGCCCGGCACCTTCATCTCGGCCCGCAGCCGCAGGCAGCGGCCGGGCTCGAGGTGCTCCACGCGCCAGAAGTCGAGCGCGTCGCCCGTGCGCAGGTGGTCGGGGTCGCGGCGGCCGCGCCGCAGGCCCACGCCGCCCACGAGGCGGTCGAGCATGCCGCGCAGGCGCCAGGCCAGGTTCCAGCTGGGCCAGCCGCGCTCGCCGCCGATGCCCTCGACCGCGGCGAACAGGTCGCCGGCCGGCGCCCCTGCGCGCGCCTCACGGCGCTCGAAGACCAGGCCCTCGCGCACGGTGAGCTCGACGGGCGGCCGGTCGGCGCGGCTGGCGACCAGCGGGTCGCTCCACGAGGTCTCCACGCTGGCGGCCTCCAGCCGGGCCAGCGCCAGCCGCAGGGCCTCGTCGTAGGCCAGCGGCACCACCTCGGGGAACAGCTGGCGGGCCAGGCCGCCGTCGCGCACGATCACCTCGTTGCGCAGGCCCTCGATGAGCGGGCGCACGATGTCGGCCGGGATGGGCGTGACCCAGTGCACCCAGTACGACGACAGGCGCGGCGTGAGCACGGGCACCGAGACCAGCCAGCGGCGCAGCCTGCGCACGCGCGCGTAGCCGCGCATCATCTCGCCGTAGGTGAGCACGTCGGCGCCGCCCACCTCCACGACGCGCCCCTCGCTGGCGCCGCCGGCCAGCGCCGCCACGAGGTAGGCCAGCACGTCGCGGATGGCGATGGGCTGCGCGCGCGTGGCCACCCATGAGGGGCAGATCATCACCGGCAGGCGCTCGGTGAGGTAGCGCACGATCTCGAAGGAGATGCTGCCCGAGCCCACGATGACGCCTGCGCGCAGCTCGGTGACCGGCACGCCGGCCTCGCGCAGCGCGGCCCCGCTCTCCTGGCGCGAGCGCAGGTGGTGGGAGAGGTCGCTGGCCGGGTCGCCCAGCCCGCCGAGGTAGACGATGCGGCGCACGCCGGCCGCCCGGGCGGCCTGCCCGAAGGCGCGCGCGGCCTCCAGGTCGCGGGCCTCGAAGCCCTCGCCCCCGCGCATGCTGTGCACGAGGTAGGCGGCGGCCTCGACGCCCGCCAGCGCGGCGGGCAGCGTGGCCGCGTCGAGCACGTCGCCGCGCACCACCTCCACCTGCGCGCGCCACGGGCGGCCCTCCAGGCGCGCCGGGTCGCGGGCCAGCACCCGCACGCGCCAGCCGGCCTCCAGCAGGCGCGGCACGAGCCGGCCGCCCACGTAGCCCGTGGCTCCCGTCACCAGCACCGTGCGCAGCGTGTCCATGGCCTCAGGCTAGCGGGCGCGGGCCGCCCGTCCCCCCGCGCGCAGGGCGTGTCGCGCGCCAGGGGCAGTGGCCGCGGGCAGGCCGCGGCCGCCGCGCGCGCCCCGGGCACAGTTGGCGCTGGCCTTCTCGATGGCCTCGAGGTCGAGCGCTGCCGGGAAGGCGTCGGCGAGGTCGCCCACCGCGATGTCGTTGCCCTCGATGCGCAGGAAGGCGGTGGGCGCGTTGAGCAGCACCTGCAGGTTGCCCGACTTGCCCTCCTTGTCGGACTCCAGCAGGCCGCGGCGGCCCTTGATCATGACGATCTTGGAGCCGGCCGGCACCATGGCCGGGTTGGTGAGGAACATGTTCAGGCCCGTGAGCAGCATGGCCGGCGCGTCGGCCGTGAGCTGTACTTCCATGGAGCTGCTCTCGCCCTTGCTGTAGCGGCGCGTCACCTGCGTGCCCAGCGACACCCACGCCCAGCCGCCGCCGTTGCCCGCCTGCGCGTCCTCGGCCGTCCAGCCCGCCGGCGCCTTGGGCATCACCTCCTTGAGGGCCTCGGCCCGGAAGCGCGACACCTCGGCCACCAGCAGCTGCAGGTCGCTCCAGCACTTGCCGTAGTGCTTCTCGGCGAAGGAGGCCTTGGCGGAGTCGAACAGGCCGGGCACGTCGAGGTCCTCGGCCCTCAGGCGCAGGGCGCCGGCGAGGGCGAGGCAGGGCACGATCACGGCGGCGAGCAGGACGAGGCGGGTGCGGCGCATGCGGGGCTCCAGGGGGG
>JBJTIJ010000467.1:0-3592 GCA_046094945.1 Planctomycetia bacterium
ATCGTGGCCGGGGCCGAGCCCATGCCGATGCGGCCGCTGGGGGCCGGGCAGCAGGGGCTCTGGTACACCGGCTCCGCGACGCACGGGGCGCAGGGGTTGGGCTCGCAGGGCGAGCAGGCGTTGCAGCCGGTGAGGGCCGCGACCGTGCCCAGCAGGGCGACGAGCGAGAGAAGCTTCTTCATGTGACCGTGTCCTCCCAAAGGTTTCCCGAGCCCTTCGGGGCACGGGCCAGGTTCTGAATGAACCATCGGCGCGTGGAACTCTAACCTTTGGTGCCGCCAACGCAACCCTGCGCCCGGCGCGTGCGCCGCCGGGCCTGCGCCAGGGCCGCAGGCGGGGGCTTGCGTCCCCGGTTCTGTCACCGGATTGTCACGGACGGGCTTGCCTTCCGGGCCCGGGGCCCCGCCCGTACCCTGCTCGCCGCCCCGCAGGCGGGGGGCCTCACCCGGCGGAGGGATCGTCCCGTGAAGGTGCTCGTCATCGGCTCGGGTGGTCGCGAGCACGCCCTGTGCGAGGCGCTGCGCAGGAGCCCGCGCCTCTCGCGCCTGTGGTGTGCCCCCGGCAACGGCGGCATCGCGGGCATCGCGGAGTGCCTGCCGGCCCTGCAGGCCACGGACATCGACGGGCTGCTGGACTTCGCGCGCCGCGAGCGCATCGACCTGACCGTGGTGGGGCCCGAGGCGCCGCTGGTGGGCGGCCTGGTGGACCGCTTCGAGAAGGAGGGCTTGCGGGTGTTCGGGCCGCGGCAGGCCGCCGCGCGGCTGGAGGGCAGCAAGGCCTTCGCCAAGGACCTGATGCACCGCCACAACATCCCCACGGCGGCCTACCGCACCTTCACGGACCTCGAGGAGGCGCTGCACCACGTCAACCACGCCGAGGCCTACCCGCTGGTGATCAAGGCCGACGGCCTGGCGGCGGGCAAGGGCGTGGCCGTGTGCGAGACCACGGCCGAGGCCGTGGCGGCCATCGAGGCCTGCATGCGCCAGCGCCAGTTCGGCGAGGCCGGCGGCACGGTGGTGATCGAGGAGTTCCTGCGCGGCGAGGAGGCCTCGGTGCACGTGGTCACCGACGGCGAGACGCTGGTGCTGCTGCCCACGGCGCAGGACCACAAGCGCATCGGCGAGGGCGACACGGGCAAGAACACGGGCGGCATGGGCGCCTACAGCCCTGCGCCGGTGGCCGAGGGCCACGCGCTCGAGAAGGTGCTGCACACGATCCTGATCCCCACCATCGACGCGCTCAAGCGCGAGGGCATCGTGTTCCGCGGCGTGCTCTTCGCCGGCCTGATGTTCACCAAGGGCGGCGCGCGCGTGCTGGAGTTCAACTGCCGCTTCGGCGACCCCGAGACCGAGGTGATCCTGCCGCGCCTGAAGACCGACGTGCTCTCGCTGCTGGAGCTGGCCGCGGCCGGGCGCCTCAAGGACCTGCCGGGCCTCGAGGTGGACGAGCGCGCGGCCGTGGGCGTGGTGATGGCCTCGGCGGGCTATCCCGATGCCTACGCCTCGGGCAAGCCCATCGCGGGGCTCGACGAGGCGGGGCGCCTGCCTGGCGTGACGGTGTTCCACGCCGGCACGCGCGCCAAGGACGACGGCGTGGTCACCTCGGGCGGGCGCGTGCTGTGCGTGACCGCGCTGGGCGCCACGCACGGCGAGGCGCGCGAGCGGGCCTACGCCGCGGTGGACACGATCCGCTTCGAGGGCGCCTACGCGCGGCGCGACATCGCCCAGCGCGCCCTGCGCGCCCAGGGCCCCGTGCGCGGCGGCGGCCCGCGCGCCTAGCCGCTGGGCACGGCCCGCGACGGCTCGCAGCCGGCCTGCCACGGCCGGCGTGCCGCGGACGGGCCGACGGACGCGCCTGGCGCCTGCTCCCGGAGGGGCCCCGGCCGCGCTGCGCGCGCACGCCGGGCGCGTTCTCAGGCAGGATGCTGGAGCACCGCCCATGAACAGCCTCACGACCCCTGCCTGCCCGGAGCGTGCCTTGCTGGAGCGTGCCTGCCTGGATCGCGCCGGGCCGTCTTCCCGGCGCCCGGCCGCGTGCGGCGCCATGGGCGCCCCTGCCCGCGCTCGCATCGCGATCCTGCTGCTGGCGCTGGCCTGTGCGGCGCCGCTGTGCGCGGAGCCGCCGGAGCCGGCTCCGGCACCGGCGGCTGCACCTGCACCTGCACCTGCACCGGCGGCGGCACTGCCGGCGGCCAAGGCCCCTGGTCCGGCGCCCGCGGCCACGCCGGGTGCGGCGAACGCCCCCGGCAGCGCCCCGCGGCCGGCCGCGCTGGTGGTGGCCGGCGGCACGCAGGGGCTGCGCCCGCGCGGCGCGGCGCTCGCCAGCGCGCTGCGCAGCACGCGCCTGGCGCGCGTCGAGCTCGACGAGGTGGAGCTGCCGCGCCTGCTGGAGTGGCTGCGCACCGCGACGGGCTGGAACTGGGCGCTGGACCGCAAGGCGCTGGCCGAGGCGGGCCTCGATCCCGCGCTGGTGCGCGTCTCGGCGCACTTCGAGGACCTCGCCGTCGCCACGCTGCTGGAGGTGGTGCTGGAGCCCCACGGGCTGGCGCTGCGCGTGCACGACACGCTGGTGTGGGTGACCACGAAGGCCGCCGCCGAGGGCCCGCTGCTCACGCGCCTCTACGGCATCACGCACCTGACGTGGACCAAGGTGGACTTCCCCGGCCCGCGCATCTCGCTGCAGCCCGACGGCGCGGGCGCCGAGGTGGTGCCGGCCGAGGAGCTGGTCGAGGACGATGGCCTCGCCACGGGCGAGCAGGTGGTGGAGATGGTGCAGCGGCTGGTGGAGCCGGGCCGCTGGGGCAGCGACGGCTGGGAGATGCGGGCCACGCAGCGCGACCTCGTGGTGCGCGCGCCCGCGGCCGTCCACGCGCGCGTGCTGCGCGCGCTGGCCATGCTGCAGGCCGTGAAGTAGCGGCGCGCGCGCCCGTGGCGGGCGGCGGGTATCCTGCCGGCATGGCCCGGCGACCCTCCCGACCTGCCCGCGCTGCGGCCGCGCCTGCCCCGGCGCGGCCGCCCGCCGAGCCGCCCGAGTCGGCGGTGCGGGCACTGCAGGCGCACCTGCGGCGCAAGGGGCTGAAGATGACCCAGCAGCGGCGGGAGATGCTGCGTGCGGCGCTGGCCCACGGCGAGCACTTCACCGCCGAGGAGCTGCACGCCCGGCTGCGCCAGGAGGGCCGGCCCGTGGCGCTGGCCACCGTCTACCGCAGCCTGGCGGTGCTGGAGGAGGCGGGCATCCTCGAGGGCCACGACTTCCACAGCGGCCAGCGGCGCTACGAGCGCCGGCACGAGCGCGAGCACCACGACCACATGGTGTGCCTGGACTGCCGGGCCGTGGTGGAGTTCGAGGACGAGGCCATCGAGCGCCTGCAGGAGCGCGCGGCGGCGGCCCACGGCTTCCGCATCCGCGAGCACCACCTCACGCTGTTCGTGGCCTGCGAGTCGTTGCTGCGCGAGGGGCGCTGTGCCCGCCGCGACCGTCGCGCCCCCGCGGCACCGCAGGCGTAGGGCGTGCATGGCCGCGGTGCCGCCGGGGGCCCCGGAGCAGGACGCGCGGTGGCTGGCGCTGGCGCGGGCCGAGGCGCGCGCCGCCG
>JBJTIJ010000468.1:0-5684 GCA_046094945.1 Planctomycetia bacterium
CGGCCGTGCGGGCCGTGCGGCTGGGCGACGGGGGTGTCCGCTTGCCGGCACGCCGCGCCCGAACCGGACGCCGGGCTGCCGTGGCTGCCAGCCAGTGGGCGTAGCACTGCGGCTTGTACGACTCGTCGCCGCCCAGCTGCACGCTGGGCCCCTCCAGCGTGGGCTGGCCGTCCACCAAGCGCATGTTCATGATGGCCTTGCGCGTGCAGTCGGCGCAGATGGTCTTGACCTCCTCGATGGTGTCGGCCAGCTCGAAGAGCCGCTTGCTGCCCTCGAAGAGGCGCCCGCGGAAGTCGGCCCTCAGGCCGTAGCACAGCACGGGCACCTTGGCCTCCACCGTGAGGCGGCGCAGCCCCTCGACGTTGGCCTCGCTCAGGAACTGCGCCTCGTCCACCAGCAGGGCATCGAGGTGGCGCAGGCGCCGGACCTCGAGGCGGTCTTCGGGGCCCAGCAGCAGGTCGGCCTCGCGGTGGAGACCCGCGCGCGAGGCGATGGTGCGCACGCCGTCGCGCGTGTCCACGACGGGCTTGGCCACCAGCACCTTGCGGCCCTGGCGCTCGTAGTTGTGGGCCACGGCCAGGAGGTTGAGGGTCTTGGCGCTGCCGACGGTGCCGTAGCGGAAGTAGAGCTTGGCCATGGGGGCAGGCTACGGGCGCAGGGGCCCGCGCTGTGCGCGTGCCTGCGCTAGACTCTTGCCTGCGGCGCCCATCGGAGGGATGGCCGAGCGGTCGAAGGCAGCGGTCTTGAAAACCGCCAGGGCGTGCAAGCGCTCTCCTGGGTTCGAATCCCAGTCCCTCCGCCATGCCCGCCGTGCTGGGCCAGCCTGCACGCCTCGCAACACCGTGCGGCATGGGATGGCGCGTGCGTCCCGCGTGCTGCGCGAACGCAGCGGGCGCCCACGCGCCTTGCGCCCCCTTGCTGCCCCCGTAGCCTAGGGACCTCACGCCGCGACGCAGGAACATCAGCATGCGCATCACCATCATTGGTTCCGGCTACGTCGGCCTCGTCGCGGGCGCGTGCTTCGCCGAGACGGGCAACGACGTCCTGTGCGCCGACGTGGACGCCCGCAAGGTGGCCCGGCTGCAGGCCAACGACATCCCCATCTACGAGCCGGGCCTCGAGCCCATGGTGCGCCGCAACCAGGCCGAGGGTCGCCTCGCCTTCACCACCGACCTGCCGGCCGCCGTGCGCCATGGCCGGGTGATCTTCATCGCGGTGGGCACGCCACCCGACGAGGACGGCTCGGCCGACCTGAGCCACGTGCTGTCGGTGGCGCGGGCCATCGGGCAGGCCATGGATGGCCCCAAGGTGGTGGTCACCAAGAGCACGGTGCCCGTGGGCACGGCCGAGAGGGTGCGCGAGGCCGTGCGCTCGCAGACCCAGCTGCCCTTCGCGGTGGCCTCCAACCCCGAGTTCCTCAAGGAAGGCGCGGCCATCGACGACTTCATGAAGCCCGACCGCGTGGTGCTGGGCGTGGACAGCGACGAGGCCCGCGAGGCGCTGGCGCAGCTCTACGAGCCCTTCGTGCGCACGGGCAACCCCATCCTGTTCATAGACATCCCCTCGGCCGAGGTCACCAAGTACGCGGCCAACGCCATGCTGGCCACGCGCATCTCGTTCATGAACCAGGTGGCCGAGCTCTGCGAGCGCGTGGGCGCCGACGTGAGCCGGGTGCGCAAGGGCATCGGCAGCGACCGGCGCATCGGGCACCACTTCCTGTTCCCGGGCCCCGGCTACGGCGGCTCGTGCTTCCCCAAGGACGTGCAGGCGCTCATCCGCACGGCGCGCGACATGGGCATGGACCCGCTGCTGTGGGATGCGGTCGAGGCGGTCAACGTCCGGCAGAAGCTGGTGCTGTTCGGCAAGCTCAAGGCCGCGCTGGGCGCGCGCTTGAAGGGCGCCACCGTGGCCGTCTGGGGCCTGGCCTTCAAGGCCGAGACGGACGACATGCGCGAGAGCCCCAGCATCCCGCTGGTGGAGGCCCTGCTGGAGGCGGGCGCCAGCGTGCGCGCGCACGACCCCAAGGCCATGGAGGTGGCGCACGGGCTGTTCGGCGGCCGCATCACCTACGCGCGCGACCCCTACGAGGCCGTGGCGGGCGCCGATGCGCTGGCCATCGTGACCGAGTGGATGGTCTACCGCAACCCCGACCTCGAGCGCGTGCGCAAGGCCATGCGCCAGCCGCTGGTGGTGGACGGCAGGAACCTGTTCGAGCCCGCGCGCATGCAGGAGCTGGGCTTCACCTACCACGGCATCGGGCGGGCCTCGCGATGAGGGTGCTGCTCACCGGTGCGGCGGGCTTCCTGGGCTCGAACCTCGCCGATCGCTTCCTGGCCGAGGGCCATGAGGTGCTCGGCATGGACAACTTCCTTACCGGCACGCCGGCCAACCTCGCGCACCTGCGCGACCACCCCCGCTTCGCGTTCGTGGAGCACGACGTCACGCGCACCATCGCCGTGAGCGGGCGTGTCGACGGCGTGCTGCACTTCGCCTCGCCGGCCAGCCCCATCGACTACCTGCGCCTGCCCATCCAGACGCTCAAGGTGGGCTCGCTGGGCACGCACAACGCGCTGGGCGTGGCCAAGGCCAAGGGCGCGCGCTTCCTGCTGGCCAGCACCTCGGAGGTGTACGGCGACCCGCAGGTGCATCCGCAGACCGAGGCCTACTGGGGCCACGTCAACCCGGTGGGCCCGCGCGGCGTGTACGACGAGGCCAAGCGCTTCGCCGAGGCCATGACCATGGCCTACCACCGCGTGCATGGCATCCCCACGCGCATCGTGCGCATCTTCAACACCTACGGCCCGCGCATGCGCGCGCACGACGGCCGCGTGGTGAGCAACTTCGTGGTGCAGGCGCTCAAGGGCGAGGCGTTGACCGTGTACGGGCAGGGCCAGCAGACGCGCTCGTTCTGCTACGTGGACGACCTGGTGGACGGCATCTACCGGCTGGTCCACAGCGAGCGCGTCGAGCCCACCAACATCGGCAACCCCGACGAGTTCACGGTGCTTGAGCTGGCGAGGCTGGTGCTCGAGCTCACCGGCAGCGATCTGCCGCTGCGGCACGAGCCGCTGCCGGTGGACGACCCTGCTCGCCGCAGGCCGGATGTCACGGTGGCCCGCGAGCGGCTGGGCTGGCAGCCGAAGGTGGCCCTCCGGCCGGGCCTGGAGCGGACGATCGCGCACTTCCGGCAGGTGCTGGCCCCGGCGTAGGGGCAGGGGCCGGGGGCGCGCATGGCGTCGGCGCGAAGGCTTGTCGTCAATAGATTGTAGACTGCAATCAATGGTGGGCTGGGCTGCACATGCCCGCCGCAGTGGGTGGTCACTGTGGCGCGATCCGCCATCTCGGCTGCGCGAGGCCCTGCTCGCAGGTTTCGCGCCTGTCCCGGCGGCCGTGGGCAGGTGGCGCGGTGCTAACCTGCTGGTTGGCCGCGTGGTTGAAGCCGTGCGTCCGAAGGCGGCTGCGTGCCCCTGGCATGCGAATGCACCGGGACGCGGCCGTATCCGCCAGCCGGCTACCCCCGGGGGCGCGGGCGCCTGGCGGGACCCGTGTCCTGCTGTGCCCGATGCGGAGCCAGGTTCCCCGTGATCCCGACCACCTTGCCCTCCCGCCCTGCCAAGCGCAAGGCCCTCATCACCGGCATCACCGGGCAAGACGGCTCCTACCTCGCTGAGTTGCTGCTGGGCAAGGGCTACGCCGTGCATGGTCTCGTGCGGCGCAGCAGCCAGTTCAACACGGGCCGCATCGACCACCTCTACCGCGACCCGCACGAGCAGCCCGACCTGCGCCTGCACTACGGCGACCTGCTCGATGCCAGCTCGCTGCGGGCGGTGCTCGAGCAGGTGCAGCCCGACGAGGTCTACCACCTCGCGGCACAGAGCCACGTGCGCGTCTCCTTCGACCTGCCGGTGTTCACCGTGGATGCGGTGGGCCTGGGCACGCTGCGCCTGCTGGAGGCCATCCGGGACGTGGCGCCCAAGGCCATTCGTTTCTACCAGGCGGGCAGCAGCGAGATGTTCGGTGCAGCGCCGGCGCCGCAGGACGAGCGCACGCCCTTCCGGCCCCGCAGCCCCTACGCGGTGGGCAAGGCATTTGCGCACCATGCTACGGTGAATTACCGCGAGGCCTACGGGATGTACGCCGTCAACGGCATCCTGTTCAACCACGAGAGCCCGCGGCGCGGCGAGACTTTCGTGACGCGCAAGGTGACGCGCGCGGCGGCGCGCATCCACGAGGGCCTGCAGCACGAGCTCTACCTCGGCAACCTCGAGGCCCGGCGCGACTGGGGCTACGCCGGCGACTACGTCGACGCGATGTGGCGCATGCTGCAGCAGCCCGAGCCTGACGATTACGTGGTCGCCACGGGCGAGACGCACTCGGTGCGTGAGTGGGTGGAGGCGGTGTTCGCGGAGCTGGGCCTTTCCGTGGCCGGCCACGTGAAGTTCGACGCGGCCTACCTGCGCCCCAGCGAGGTGGACATGCTGTGCGGCCATGCGGCGAAGGCGCGCGAGCGGCTCGGCTGGGCCCCGCGCGTGGGCTTCCATGAGCTGGTGCGCATGATGGTCGCGGCCGACCTCCAGCTGGCCCGGCGCGAGCGCGTGCTCAAGGAGTCCGGCCATGCGGTGGATGCGCCGCCCGAGGCCGGGCGGTGACCGCGCAGGTGCCCAAGGCCTCCGCGCTGGCGGGCCAGCGCGTCTTCGTGACCGGCGGGCATGGTTTCCTGGGCCAGCCCACCTGCCAGCGCCTTGCACAAGCCGGGGCCGATGTGCTGGCGCCCACGCGCGCGCGGCTCGACCTGCTGCAGATGGAGCCCACCTGCGCGGCGGTAGAGGCCGCGCGCCCACAGGTGATCGTGCACCTCGCAGCCAACGTGGGCGGAATTGGCGCCAACCAGCGGCATCCCGGTGCCTTCTGGCGGGACAATCTCTTGATGGGTGTTCACGTGATGGAGGCGGCCCGTCGGGCGGGCGTGAAGCGCGTGGTGGTCGTGGGCACCGTGTGTGCCTATCCCAAGTTCACGCCCGTGCCCTTCGTGGAGTCGTCGCTGTGGGACGGCTTCCCCGAGGAGACCAACGCGCCCTACGGCGTGGCCAAGCGCGCCTTGCTCACGGGCCTTGAGGCCTACCGGCAGGAGTTCGGCGTGGGCGGCGCCTACCTGCTGCCGGCCAACATGTACGGCCCGCACGACGACTTCGACCTCGAGACCTCGCACGTGATCCCCGCCATGCTGCGCAAGTGCGAGGAGGCGCGTCTCGCGGGCCAGCACGAGGTGGTGCTGTGGGGCACGGGCTCTGCCACGCGCGAGTTCCTCTACGTGGACGACTGCGCCGAGGCCCTCGTGCTGGCGGCGGCGGGCCTAGACGACCCCGCGCCCATCAACCTGGGCACGGGCCGCGAGGTGTCGATGCGCGACCTGGCCGCCAAGGTGGCCGCGGCCACCGGCTTCACGGGCGCCTTCCGCTGGGACAGCACGCGCCCCGACGGGCAGCCCAGGCGGGCCCTCGATGCGCGGCGGGCCCGCAAGCGGCTGGGCTGGCAGGCGAGCACGACCCTGGAGCAGGGCCTGTCCCAGGCTGTCACGTGGTATCGGGCGCACGGGCCGCATCGGGCGCGCGTCTCGTGACCTGCATTGCCGCCAGGCGCGAGCTGCCGGCTCCTCTGGCGCGGGGCGCAGGCCGCCTATGAGC
>JBJTIJ010000469.1:0-9101 GCA_046094945.1 Planctomycetia bacterium
GACCGATGCCTTCAAGACCCTGCGGCTGGTGTGGCCCGGCATCGAGCACCTGCCCGACGAGCTGGTGGTGGAGCCCGAGGAGGTGGCCGACGTGGTCACCTTCCTCACCAGCCCGGCCGCGCGGGCCATCCGCGGCCAGACGGTGGTGGTGGACCGCGGCCTGAGCAACCGGCTCATCCGGCCGCTGCTGCCGCGCGAGCCCGGGACGGCCTAGCCGCCCGGGTGGACGTGCCGCCTGCGCGGGGGCCTCGGTAGACTCTCCGCACCGCGACAGCGCGCGTGCGCGCTGCCTCGCGGGCCTCCCGGAGCCCGCCATGACCTATCCCGTCCCCGAGGCCGAGATCGACCTGGAGGTGCGCCGCGCCATCGCCAAGGCGCTGCGCAAGGACGAGTCGGCCGTGGGCATGGACGACTCGGTCACCGAGGGCCTGGGCGGCACCTCGCTGGACTTCCTCGACATCCAGTTCCGCCTCGAGCAGGCCTTCGGCCTGAAGATGCCGCACAACATGCTCATCGACCAGGTCGAGGAACTGTTCGGCGAGGGCAAGGCGCTGGACAGCAGCGGCCGCCTCACCGAGGACGCCAAGGTCGTGGTGCGCCTGCGCATCGGCGACGACGGGCGCCTGGCCGGCGAGGTGTACGGCGACGAGGTCACGGCGCTCGTGACGCCGCGCTCGATGGCCGGCTTCGTCAAGGAGATCCTCGCCCAGCTGCCGGCAGCCTGCGGCTGCGGCGCCAAGGCGTGGAAGCGCGCCGAGGGCGTCAAGGTGGCCTGCAGCGGCTGCGGCAAGCCGCCGGCCTTCCCCGATGGCGACACGCTCACGCAGCAGTGGCTGCAGGCCACGGCCCGGGAGAAGCGGCTGTTTGGCGTCGCCTGAGCCCGCCCGCCTGAGGCTGCCCGCCACGCGCCGCCCCGACGCGGAGCGCGTCGTGGTGACGGGCATGGGCATGGTCACGTGCCTGGGCGGCGACGTGGCCTCCACGTGGGCCGCGGCCGAGGCCGGCCGCTCGGGCATCCGCGAGCTGACGCTGTTCGACCCGCGCGGCCTGGCCTGCCGGGTGGGCGGCGAGGTGCAGGCCGAGTGGCTGCCGCGCGTGGAGCTGGCGCCCGAGGAGCGCTCGGGCGGCCGGCCCTACCTGCTCGCACGCGGCGCCGCCGAGGAGGCGGCCCGGCAGGCCGACCTGGCCTCGGTGGGCAGCCGCGAGCACATCGCGCTGGTGCTGGGCGGGCATGCCAACACGCCGTCCTACGACGACCTCGTCACGCTGGCGCGGCACACCGACGCGCAGGGCGGGGTCGCGCTGGAGGGGCGGGCCGCCGAGCGCGACTACGGCACCTTCCAGTTCCACCGCCGGCGCTGCGACCACGCGCCGGCGCTGCTGGCGCGCGCGCTGGACGTGCGCGGGCCGGCGCTGCCGGTGGTGTCGGCCTGCGCGGCAGGTGGGCAGGCCATCGGCGAGGCGCTCAAGCTGCTGCGCGAGCAGCGCGCGCAGGTGGTGGTGGCCGGCGGCACCGAGTGCCAGCTCAACTACTCGGCCTACATCGGCTGCGTGCTGCTGGGCGCGCTGGCCAAGCGCGTCAACGAGCCGGCCAAGGCCTCGCGGCCCTTCGACCGCCGCCGCAGCGGCTTCGTGATGGCCGAGGGGTCGGCCATCCTCGTGCTGGAGACGCTGGCCAGCGCGCGCGCGCGCCGGCGCCGCGTGCTGGGCGAGATCCTCGGCTACGGCGACTCGGCCGACGGCTTCCGCATCACCGACATGCACCCGGAGGGCCTGGGCGGGGCGCAGGCCATGCAGGCCGCCCTGGCCGACGCCGGCCTGGAGCCTCAGGACGTCGAGTACGTCAACGCCCACGGCACCTCGACGCCGCTCAACGACCCCACCGAGACGCTGGCCATCAAGCATGCGCTGGGCGAGCACGCGCGCCGCGTGGCCATCTCGAGCAACAAGAGCATGATGGGCCACTCCTTCGGGGCGGCCGGTGCGATCGAGGCCGTGCTCACGCTGGTGGGCATGCAGAAGGGCGTGATCCTGCCCACCATCAACCTCGAGGTGCCCGACCCGCGCTGCGACCTCGACTACGTGCCGCAGGATGCGCGTGCGCGCGCCCACCGCGTGGCGCTCTCCAACTCCTTCGGCTTCGGCGGCCAGAACGCCTGCCTGGCGCTCGGCGCCGGCGAGTAGCGCCGCGTGCCCTGGCGCGCCGCCATCACCGGCCGTGCCAGCCTGTGCGCGGGGCCCGCCGCTCCCGGCGGCCTGCTGCAGGCCTGCCGCGCGGCTGCTGCCGCGCTGCCGCCGCTGGCCTCGCCGCCGGCGCTGCCGGGCCAGGCCGTGCGCGGCCGGCAGCTGGAGGGCGAGGTGCCGCTGCGGCCCGACGATGCCGCCGAGCGCGTGCTGGGGCGCCACGGCCGCTGGCTGCTGCAGGTGGCAGAGGCCGCGCACGCGCGGGCGGGGCTGGCGGCCCTGCCGCGCGAGCAGGTGGGCCTGTGCGTGGCGCTGGGCATGGTGGACCCCGACCCGGAGGACCTCGCGCCCGCGGTGCTGGCCTCGCGCGAGGGCGGCGAGGGCCACGCGGGCGACGGGCCGGTCTCGCTGGCTCGCTTCCACGCGGGCGGCTTCCGCGCCATGCACCCGCTGTGGCCGCTGTCGATGCTGGGCAACGTGGCGGCCGGGCAGGTGGCCATCGCGCTCGACCTGCGCGGCGACAACACGGTGCTGGCCAGCGATGGGCTCAGCGGCGTGCGCGTGCTGCTGGAGGCGCGCCGCGCCCTGCAGGCCGGCGCGGCGCAGGCCGTGCTGGCGGCCGCGGCCGCCGAGCCGCTCGCGCCGGCCAGCCTGGCGCGCCTCTCGCTGGCGGGCGAGGCCGGAGCCTGGCGCGAGCCCGGCGAGGGAGCGGCCGCGCTGGTGCTGGAACAGCCCGCGGCGGCCGCCGCGCGCGCGGCGCCCGTGGCCGGCTGGCTGGTGGGGGCTGCCACGCGGGCCGCGCGCCCTGGCGAGGCCGCGGGCCCGCTGCTGGCGCGGGTGGCCGCGGAGGCGCTGGCCGAGGCCGGCTGGGAGGCTCGGGACGTGGGCCTGCTGCTGCTTGCGGGCCGCGCCCGGGACGCCGACGTGGCCGGGCTGTGCGCGCAGGCGGAGCGCCTGCGTCCCGCCGCGTGCGTGGGCGACCTGCTGGGGGCGGCCCCGCTGCTGGCCTCGGCGCTGGCGCTGGAGGCAGGCGTGCCGCGCGCGCTGGTGGTGCATGCCGAGGGCGAGCGCGCGGCGGGCGCCCTGGCGCTGGAGGTGGCTGCATGCGGTTCCTGATGGTGGACCGGGTCCTCGCGCTCGAGCCCGGCAAGCGCATCGAGACGCTCAAGCTGCCCTCGATGGGGGAGGAGTACCTGCGCGGCCACTTCACGCGCCAGGCCCTCGTGCCCGGCGCGCTGCTCATCGAGTGCATGGCGCAGTCGCTGGGCCGGCTCATCACGGCCTCGTGGGACTACAAGGTGGCCATCGCGCTCACGGTGGTGGAGGACGCGCGCATCGTGCACGACCTGCGCCCCGGGCATCCCATCCACGTCGTGGGCGAGCTGGTGGCGACGCAGAAGAAGGGCAGCATCGGCCGCGCGGTGGCCACCGCCGGCGGGCGCGAGGTGGCCTCGGTGGGGCGCATGATCTTCGGGCAGTTCCCGCATCCCGACCCGGAGTCGGTCAAGGAACGCTTCCGGCTGCTGGGCGAGGTGGTGCCGGGCGACCCGCTGGGGCCGCCGCCGGCATGACGCCGCGCGCGGTCATCACCGGGCTGGGCTGGGTCACGCCGCTGGGAGACGGCCTGGCCGACACCTTCGAGGCGCTGTGCGCGGGCCGCTCCGGCCTCGTGGCCCCCACGCGCCACGGGGGCGGCACGCCGCCCGTGGGCGCGGCCGGCGAGGTGCCGGCCGCCCTGCGCGAGCGGCTGGCGGGCGCCGACCCCGAGGCCGCCGCCAGCGGCGACCCGCGCACGCTCTACGCGGCGGCCGCCGCGCGCGCAGCCCTGGCCGATGCAGGGCTGTGCGACGCGGGGCTGCCCGGTGCAGGGAGCGGCGCTGCGGCGCGGGGGCCCGCGCGCGGCGCTCGCGCCGGCGTGGCCCTGGCCAGCGGCCCGGGCATCCACCGCATCGAGGACCTGGCACGTGGGCTGGATGCGCAGGGACGGCTGGACCTGCCGGCCTACGCCCGCCTGCTGCCGCGCCATGCTGCCGACAGCAACCTGCGCCACGGCGCGCACGGCCCGGCCGCGTTCCTGGCCCGGCGCCACGGGCTCGACGGCCCCGTGCTGGCCCCGGTGACCGCCTGCGCGGCCAGCGGGCAGGCGCTGGGCCTGGCCCTGCGCGCCGTGCGCGCCGGCGAGGTGGACTGGATGCTGGCGGGCGGGGCCGACTCGCGCGTCACCTCCATCGGCCTGTGCTGGTTCGCCCTGCTGGGGGCGGCAGCCAGTGCCGAGGGCCCGCCGGCCGAGGCCTGCAAGCCCTTCGACCGGCGTCGTACGGGCGTGGTGGTGGGCGAGGGGGCCGCCGTGCTCGTGATCGAGTCCGAGGAGCACGCGCGGGCGCGGGGCGCCCGCATCCGCGCCGAGCTCAGCGGCTACGGCGCGTCGCTGGACGCCTACCGCGCCACGGCGCCCTGCCCCGACGGCCGGGGCGCGGCGCAGGCCATGGCGCGGGCGCTCCAGGACGCGGGCATGGCCGCCGGCGAGGTAGGCCTCGTCAACGCGCACGGCACGGGCACCAAGCGCAACGACCCGGCCGAGGTGGCCGCGATCAAGGCGGTCTTCGGCGCGCAGGCTCGCAGGCTGGCGGTCCCCGGTCTAAAGTCCATGCTCGGCCACCTGCTCTCGGCGTCGGCGGCGGTCGCCTGCGCCAGCAGCGTGCTGTCCCTGGAGACCGGCCGCGTGCCGCCCACCGCCACGCTCCACGAGCCCGACCCGGCCTGCGACCTCGACCACGTGGCGCGCGTGGCGCAGCAGCGCGACCTGCGCGCCGCGCTGGTCAACGCCTTCGCCTTCGGCGGCAACAACGCCGTGCTGGCCCTGCGGCGCTGGGACGGCCCCGCGGGGGGGCGCGCGTGAGCGCCTCGCTGGCCGGACGCGTCGCGCTGGTCACCGGCGGCTCGCGTGGCATCGGGGCCGCCACCTGCCGCCGGCTGGCGGCGGCGGGCGCCACCGTGGTGGTCAACTACGCCAGCAACGCCAAGGCGGCCGAGGAAGTCGTGGCCGCCGTGGTCGCGGCCGGCGGCAAGGCCGAGGCGGCCGCGGCCGACGTGAGCGACGACGCGGCGGCGCAGGCCTTGGTGCAGGGCGTGCTCGAGCGCCACGGGCGGCTGGACGTGCTGGTCAACAACGCCGGCATCATCAAGGACGGCCTGCTGCTCAGCATGCGGCCCGAGCACTGGCGGCGCGTGCAGGCCGTGGACGTGGACGGCGTGTTCCACGCCACGCGCCATGCGCTGGGCGCGATGTGGAAGCAGGGGGGCGGCAGCGTGGTGAACCTGGCCTCCGTGGCGGCCATACGCGGCGGGCGCGGCCAGACCAACTACGCGGCGGCCAAGGGCGCGGTGCTGTCCTTCACGCGCGCGGTGGCCGTCGAGGTGGCCGAGCGCGGCATCCGCGTCAACGCGGTGCTGCCTGGCTTCATCGAGACCGACATGACCGCGGTGGTGCGCCGCCGGGCCGGCGACCAGGTGCTGGCGCGCATCCCGATGGGGCGGCTGGGCACGCCCGAGGACGTGGCGGCGCTGGTCGTGTTCCTGGCCGGCGACGACGCGGCCTACATCACGGGGCAGGGCTTCGTGGTGGACGGCGGGATGTCGGTGGCATGAGGCGCCCCTCGTCCTGCCCGGCCGCGGTGGGGGCCGACGTGGTGCATGTCGAGGCGCTGGCGCAGCGCCTGGCCGGCCTGCCTGGCCTGGCGGCCGCGCTGTTCACGCCGGCGGAACGCGCCGGCGCGGCGCGCCGCGCGCGGCCCGCACGGGCGCTGGCCGCCTGCTTCGCGGCCAAGGAAGCCTTCCTCAACGCGCTGGGCCGCGGCCTCGCGCCCTCGGGTGTCGATCCCTGGCTGCAGCAGGTCGAGGTGGCCCTCGAGGGCGGCCGCCCGGCGCTGCGGCTCTCGGGCGAGGCGGCTGCAGCCCTCCTGCGTCGCGGCGTGGCGGCGCAGCTGGCACTGGCGGCCGCGGGCGGCCATGCGCTGGCCACGGTGCTGCTGGTGCCGGCGGGCGCGCCGGCAGGGAGGGTGGCATGAGGTACCTGCTCGTGGACCGCGTGGGCGAGGCGCACGCCGGCCAGCCCATGACGGGCATCAAGAACGTGGCCATGAGCGAGGACTACCTCGAGTGGCACTTCCCCGAGCAGCCCATCGTGCCGGGCGTGCTGGTGCTGGAGAGCCTCGTGCAGCTGGCCGGCTGGCACGAGGCGGCCACCTCGGGCTTCGCCCGCTGGTTCCTCGTCGACACCGTGCGCAGTGCGCGCTACTACGGCTTCGCGGTGCCCGGCGACCGGCTCGAGCTGCTGCTGGAGCCGCTGCCCGACCCCGCCCCGGGGCGCAAGGCCTGGCGCGGCGAGAGCAAGGTGGGCGGCGAGCGCCGCGCGGTGGTCGAGTTCGAGGGCGCCTGCGTGGCGCTGGAGACGCTGGAGGCGCGCGCCACGGCCGAGCGCATGTGGCAGGCGCTGCGCGGCGAGGTGCTCTACAAGGGCGAGGCGCAGGCCCCGCGGCGGGGGGGCGCATGAGGAGCCTGGACCCGACGGATGCGGCCCTCACCGGGCTGGGCTGGGCCACGGCGCTGGGCGTGGGCGAGAACGCCACGTGGCTCTCGCTGCGCACGGGCCTGCGCGGCGTGCGCCGCGTCGAGGTGCCGGCCGGGGTCGACCCGGCGCTGGGGCTGCTGGCCCCGGTGGACAAGCCCTGGCTGCGCGCGCCCGTGCCCGCCGAGCAGGAGAGCCAGGCCAAGTTCCTCAACACCAGCGGCGAGCTGGCCGCCACCGTGGTGCACGAGGCGCTGGCGGCGGCACGCACCGGGGCGCAGGACCTGCCGGAGCCGGCCCGCGGCCTGTTCATCGCGCAGAACGACTACAGCCGCGTGGCCTGCCACGACTTCCGCGGCGCGGTGGTGGACGCCACGCAGGGCCTGACGGCGCCGCTGGACGGCGAGGTGCTCAACAAGGCCTCGCTGCACAAGGTCAACCCCTTCGTGCTGCTCGAGACGCTCAACAACAACGCCTTCTCCTTCATCACGGCCTCGTTCGGCCTCAAGGGCTCGAATGCCACGCTCTCGGGCATGGAGGGCACCGGCCTGGCGGCCTTCGGGCTGGCCGCGCGCGCCGTGCGCACCTCGCGCGTGCGCCTGGCAGTGGCCTGCGGCGTGGGCAGCCTCACCAGTCCCGTGATGCGCCACGAGCTGTGCCGGCTGGGCGTGCTCTCGCGGGGCCAGCCGGGCGACACGCCGCGGCCCTTCGACGCCGCGCGCGAGGGCATGGTGCCCGCCGACGGCGGGGCCGCCGCCGTGCTGCAGCCGCTGGAGGCCGCGCGTCGCCATGGTCAGGGGCCGTGGGCCGTGGTGGTGGGCACGGCGGGCGCCACGGGCGCGCCGCTGCCCGGCGGGCTGTGCGCGCAGCCGGCCACGCTGCTGGCCGCAGCGCGCGAGGCGCTGCGCGATGCGGGCATGCGCGTCTCCGAGCTGGGCGCGGTCATGGCGCCGGGCTCGGGCCGGCGCGTGGAGGATGGCGCGCTGCTGGCCGCGCTCGACGAGCTGCTCGAGGGCAGCCCGCTGCCCATCGTGAGCGCCTGCGGTGCGCTGGGCCACGCGGCGGCGGGCAGCGATGCGGGCCACGTGGCGCTGGCCGCGCTGGCACTGCGCGAGGGCAGCGTGCCGGCCACCACCGGCTTCGCGCAGCCCGAGCCGGGGCGTACGCGCCTTGGCGTGACGCGCTCCAGCGTGCCGCTGGTCGCGCCCGCCGTGCTCGTGCTCGCCAGCGGCTGGGACGGGCAGGCCCACGCGCTGGTGCTGGCGCGCGCGCGCTAGGCCGGCATGGCCCGCCGAGGCGGCCGGCTGCTGCTGGGGCTGGGCCGCGCACGCGCGGCCGCCGCGCGTGCGGCGCTGGGCTTCCTGGAGCGCTGGCTGCCCTCGCTGTCGCTGTCCGGCCTGCAGGCGCTGGCATGGGCGCTGGGCAGCGTGGTGTGGCTGGTGGACCGCCGCGGGCGCGCGGTGGCGAGGCAGAACGTGCTGGCGGTGCTGGGTGCCACGCACGGACCGGCCGCCCGTGCGCGCATCGTGCGCGCTTCCTACCGCAACGCCGTGCTCTCCGAGCTGCTGCTCTTCCACCTGCAGCCGCCCTCGCCGGCGCGCTGCCGGCGCCTCGTGCGCATGGACCCGGCCGACGAGGCCCGCTACCGCGCCTATGCCAGCAGCGGGCGGCCCGTGGTGCTGGTCTCCGCGCACCTGGGCTCGTGGGAGCTGCTCGTGCTCAGCCGCGCGGCCTTCGCCTTCGCGCCCGACTTCGCCTACCTCGTGGAGTCCTCCGGCAGCCCCGCGCTGGATGCGACCCTCGAGCGCCTGCGCAACGCCGGCAGCGGCGGCTCGGCGCTGCGCAAGCGCGGCGCCATGGCGCTCAAGAACGCCCTCGCGCAGGGCAAGAGCGTCTCGCTGATGATGGACCGCAACCTGCGCGGCATGCAGGGCGGGCACTACGTGCCCTTCCTGGGCCTGCAGGCGCGCACGACCCCGCTGGGGGCCGTGCTCGCGCGCGCCTACCGCGTGCCGCTGTGCGTGGTGCTGCTGCTGCCCGAGCGCCCGCTGCGCTGGCGCCTGTGGATCAGTGACGACCTGCTCCCGGCCCCCGGGCCCGACGAGGAGGCCGACGTGCGCGAGGCCCTGCGGCGGGCCAACGACCTCCTCTCGGAGGCCGTCCGGGCCCACCCGGAGGCCTACCTGTGGAACCTCAAGCGCTTCAAGGGCCGGCCCTGCGCCGACCCGGCCGGCTACCCGGCCTACAGCGAGCACGACCCCGACTGAGCGACGGGCACGGCGGAGGCGCTGGGGGCCTTGGCGGCGAGGTGGTACCTTCCGCCCATGAACGCACTCACGCCCCCTGATTC
>JBJTIJ010000470.1:0-3398 GCA_046094945.1 Planctomycetia bacterium
CCCCCGCCGGGCCCGCGCACCCGGCGCGGCCTGCCGCCCGTCGGCGTGGGCCCTGCTGGGGCTGCTGCTCGCGCTGGGCGCGGCCCGGCCCGCCCCGGCCGCCCCGGGGGCCGAGGCACCGCCGGCGCGCGCCGTGGACGCCGCCCTCGAGCGTGCGCTGGCCTGGCTGGCGGCCGAGCAACGTCCCGATGGCGCCTTCGGCACGGGGTCGCTGGACGAGGCGCTGGGCAGCACGCTGCTGGCGGCGCTGGCACTGCAGCACGCGGGTGCGCGCGAGGACGGGGGCACGGCGGCCGACCGCGCGCTGGCGCGTGCGCTGGCGCTGGCCGACCGCCTGGGGCCCGGGCGGGCCCGCGTGCCGGACGTGGACCCTGGCACCTACACCACCTCGCTGCTGGCGCTGGTGCTGCGCGCGCGTGGCCGCGAGGCCGACCGGCCGCGCATGCAGCGCCTGCGCGACCTGCTGCTGCGCACGCAGGCACGCAACGGCCAGTGGGGCTACCGCGGCGAGCCCGGCACCAGCGGCCGCGGCGGCCCCGAGAGCGGCGACCACAGCAACCTGCAGTTCGCCCTGCTGGCGCTGGGCGCGCTGGCGGCCGAGGGCGCCGACGTGGCCCCCGAGCCGCTGGCGCGCGCGCGCGCGTGGGTGCTCGCGGCCCAGCGGCCCGACGGCGGCTTCGGCTACGGCTCGGGCGGCAGCACCGCCTCGGCCCCCAGCGGGTCCATGACCGCGGCCGGCATCGCCAACCTCGCCCTCGTGGAGGCACTGGCCGGGCGCGAGGACCCGCTGGCGCGCGCCGCCATCGAGCGCGCGCTGGCCTGGCTCTCCGACGGCTGGCGCATCGACCGCAACCCCGGGCCGGCACCGGGCACGCCCGGCGAGCGGCAGCGCAACGCCGGCCGCGGCTGGCTGCACTACTGGCTGTGGACGCTGGAGCGCGCCTGCGTGCTGGCGGGCCACGAACGCGTCGGCGGCCACGACTGGTATGCCGAGGGGGCGACGCACCTGCTGGGCGCGCAGCGCGACGACGGCAGCTGGGTGGGCGAGGCGCCGCTCTACGCCACCTGCTTCGCGCTGCTGTTCCTCACGCGCGCCGCCGACCCGCCGCGCGTCTTCACCCAGCGGCCGCGCACGCTGGGCGAGGTCACGCCGCGCACCGGGCCCGCGGGCGAGGCGCCGCTGCCCGCGCCTGCAGGTGCCGCCGACCCACGCGCCCAGCCGCCGCTGGCGCCCGACGTGCTGCTGGCCCGCGCTCGCGCCGAGGGCCCGGCGGCGCTCGAGCGGCTGCTGCGGGCGCTGGAGGACCCCGACCCGGCCGTGCGCCAGCGCGCCCACGAGGCGCTCGCGGCCCTGCTGGAGCCGGCGCTGCTGGCAGGCGTCGCCGAGCGCGCCCTGCCGCGCAACCGGCTGGCGCTGTGGGTGCGGCGCCACCGCCACGCCCTCGTGCTGGAGGGCGGCCGCTTCGTGCTGCCGGCGCGCTAGCCGCGCCGCACCAGGCGCAGCAGGTACTCCCCCACCCGCCGGGCGCCCGGCGCGGGCACCACCGCCACCTGCGCCTGCTCCTCGAACCACGGCGCGTACAGCGGCCGCACCACCTCCGGCGGCAGGTCGTGCGGCGGCCCGCCGGGCTGGCCGTGGTTCCACAGCAGGGCCAGCAGCAGGGCGCCGGGCTGCAGCACGCGCGCCAGTGCCGCCACGCAGGCCGCGCGCTGCGCGGGCTCGAGCGCGCACAGGCAGGTCTGCTCCCAGGCCAGCGCGAAGCGGCCGTCGAGCGCGGCGGGCAGGTCCAGCAGGTCGGCCTCCAGCACCTCCAGCGAGAGGCCCTCCTCCCGGGCGCGCGCACGCAGGCGCGCACAGGCGCTGGGCGCGATGTCCACCGCCGTCACCTGCCAGCCGGCGCGCGCCAGCGCCAGGGCGTCGTGGCCGTAGCCGGCCCCGGGCACCAGCGCCGGGCGGCCGGCGCCGGGCCCCAGCCGGGCCAGCTCCGCGCGCAGGATGGGCGGCTCGCTGCCCAGGTCCCAGGGCGTGTCGCCCGCACGGTAGCGCTGCTCCCAGCCGGCCGCGGCGCGCGGCCGCTCGCCCGCCGGGCCCGTGGGCGGCGCGCCGCTCACTTCTCCACGCCCTCCACGCCCAGCGTGAGCGTCACGCTCTTCTGGTGCGCGGGGATCCAGACGCAGTCGGCCCACGCCGCGCCGGCCCCGGCCTCGACGTTCATCACCGAGGCGGGGTGCTCGGTGTCGTGGCCGCAGCCGCACAGGTGGCCCATCTCGTGGGCCAGCGTGAGCCCGATGGCGCTGGCGAAGCCGTCCACGAGGCAGCGCACCAGCTCGCCACGCTGGTCGTGCAGCTTGTCCTCGCCCCAGCGGTGGCGTCCGAGCAGGTGCGGCTTGTCGAAGGCCGTCAGCGGCGGGTCGAGCCTGTGCTGCGCGTACATCGTGCGCACGAGGAAGGTGGTGAACACGCTCAGCGTGCCCGCGCCGGTCACCATGCCGCCGGCCGCCGGGTCGTCGCCGGCCAGCGTGGCCACCCAGGCCTGCGCGGGGCTGGTGTCGGCCGGCCGCTCAGTGGTGAAGGTGGCGCCCCACGACCAGCCGGCGATGGGCGTGCCGTCGGGCTCGCGGCGGAAGAGCTGGTAGGCGATGCGGATGGCGCGCGCCACGATCTCGTCGAGCACCAGCTGGTCGAGCTCGGGGTCGTAGCCGCCCGTGGTCAGGCCCAGCACCTTGAGGTCGGCCTCGATGCTGCGCTTGGCGCCCTCGCCCCAGGTCAGCCACGTCAGCCGCCCGCGCGGGGGGCGCGCGGCGCCGCGCGCGGCCTGGAAGCCCAGCGGCGGGCCGCAGCCCGGCGCCGGCAGCAGCCCCGCGGGCACCTCCTCCAGCCGGCCTGCTCGCCCCCGCCACAGGCGCAGCGGGAAGAAGCGCACGTGGCCGGCGGGCTCGAAGGCCAGCTCGCCCAGCAGGCCCTGCTCGCGCAGGCCCGGCTGCCAGGCCTCGAGCAGCTTGCGCGGCTGCCGGCTGCCGGCGCGCCGCGCGCACAGCAGCAGGCGCCGGGCTGCCTCGGCCGCGCGCACATCCACCTCGCCCTGCGCCAGGCCCGCCTGCTCCAGCGCCGTCGCCAGCGCCTCGCCCATGCGCCCGAGACCCTCGGGGTCGGGCCCGCCCAGCAGCAGCGCGTCCTCGAAGGCACGCGGGGCCTGCGCGCACAGTGCCTGGCTGCGCGCGAGGTCGAGGTAGAGGCAGGGCAGGCGTGCGGCGTGCGCGTGCAGCGCGCGCGCGAAGCCGGCCAGCGCGGCGCCCTGCAGGGCCACCAGCACGCGCGCGGGCGCCTTGGCCACCAGCGCCTCGAGCACGGCCTGCTCGCGGCCCGGCTCCCAGGCCAGCGCGCCCAGGTCGCGGGC
>JBJTIJ010000471.1:0-4706 GCA_046094945.1 Planctomycetia bacterium
GAGGGTGCCGCCGCCGGGGCCCACCCGCACCCGCACCTGCCCCCCCTCGTCGAGGGCCTTGGCGAACGGTGCGAAGCCCAGCGCACGTGCCTCGGCGCTGGCATCGCGCAGCTCAAGCGGGTTGCGCAGGTCAGGCTTGTCGCTGCCGAAGCGCGCCATGGCCTCGGCGTAGCGCATGACCGGGAAGGGCGTGGCCACCGCGTGGCCGCGGTACTGGCGCACCAGCGCGGCCACGACCGGCTCCAGCAGCGCCTGGATGTCGGCCTCGGCCACGAAGGAGGCCTCGATGTCCACCTGCGTGAACTCGGGCTGGCGGTCGGCGCGGCTGTCCTCGTCGCGGAAGCAGCGCGCCACCTGGTAGTAGCGGTCCTGCCCGCCCACCATCAGCAGCTGCTTGAACAGCTGGGGCGACTGGGGCAGCGCGTACCACGACCCGGGGTGGATGCGGCTGGGCACCAGGTAGTCGCGCGCGCCCTCCGGCGTGGAGCGGTAGAGGATGGGCGTCTCGACCTCGAGGAAGCCCTGCGACTCGAGGTGCTCGCGGAAGGCGCGCGTGATGCGCGAGCGCTCGGCCAGCGCGCGCGTCAGGCGCGGGCGGCGCAGGTCGAGGTAGCGGTGCTTCCAGCGCACCTCCACGCCCGCCTCGGTGCGGTCGTCGGGGTGGAAGGGAGGCACCTGCGACTCGCTGAGCACCTCGAGGTCCTGCGCGTCGATCTCGATCTCGCCCGTGGGCATGTTGGGGTTGCGCGCCGCGGCCGGGCGCTCGATCACGGTGCCGCGCACGCGCAGCACCCACTCGGGCCGCACGCGCTCGGCCTGCGCCAGCAGCGCGGCGTCGGCCTCGCCGCGGAAGGTCACCTGCGTGCGGCCGTAGCGGTCGCGCAGGTCCACGAAGGCCACGCCGCCCTGCGTGCGCACCGCCTGCACCCAGCCGCAGAGGACGACCTGCTGGCCGGCGTGGGCGCGCGTCAGCTCGCCGGCCGTGTGGGTGCGGTACGTGGTGGGGTAGTGGGCGGCCACGGCGTGTCCCGGGGAGGTGGCCCAGCAGGCTACCCCAACGCGCAGGCGGGGGCACCGGCGGCCGGTGCGTCGCCCGGGCCGTTCCTGCGCGCCCCGCTTGCCCCGCCGTAGGCTCCCGCTTCGCGCCTGTTTCCCTCCCGACCACCTCCTGCGGAGCACGTGCATGGCCCTCGAGACCACCCTCGTCCTCGTCAAGCCCGACGGCGTCCAGCGCGGGCTGGCCGGAACCATCCTGGCGCGCTTCGAGGCGCGCGGCTTCCAGGTCGTGGGCCTCAAGCTGGTCGTGCCGCCCAAGGCGCTGCTCGAGCAGCACTACGGCGCGCACAAGGACAAGCCCTTCTACCCCGGGCTGGTGGCCTTCATGGGCTCGGGCCCGGTGGTGGCGCTGGCGCTGCGCGGGCTCAAGGCCATCGACGTGGTGCGCAAGATGATGGGCAAGACCAACTCGGCCGAGGCCGCGCCGGGCACGATCCGCGGCGACCTGGGCCTCTCGCGCTCCTTCAACCTGATCCACGGCAGCGACTCGGCTGAGTCGGCCGCCAAGGAGCTGGCCCTGTGGTTCAAGCCGGGCGAGATCCTGTCCTACGACCTGGTGCGGCTGCAGCAGGTGATCGACCTGCGCGAGGAAGGCTAGCCTCCCGCCTGCGCGCTAGGCTGGCCGCATGGCCGGCCTCGACGCCTCGCACTACGCCGCGCTGGCCCGCGAGCTGGGTGCCCGCGCCGGCTGGCGCGTGGGCGCCGTCCACCAGGCCGGCCCCCACCGCCTGCTGCTGGTGCTGGAGCAGCGCGGCGAGCGCAGCGACCTCGTGCTGGACCTCGACCCGGCGCTGCCCCACGCCTGCCTGGCGCCCCACGAGCCGGCGCCGGGCGCCCCCACCGCGCTGGCCCACGCGCTGCGCAACCTGCTGGCCGGCGCGCGCGTGGAGGGTGCGCACGGCGTGCCTGGCGAGCGCGCGCTGTGCCTGATGCTGTCGCTGGGCGGCCTCGCCCGCAGCGTGTGGTTCGAGGGCTTCGGGCGGCAGGCCAACCTCTACGCGCTCGACGAGGGCGGCGTCGTGCGCGCCACGGTGCGGGGCGAGGTGGCCGCCACGCGCGGCGCCTCGGTGGGCAGCCGCTTCGTGCCGGTGCCGCCGCGCGCACCAGCCCCGGGCCAGGACACCGCGGGCACGGGCACCCCTGGCATAGTGCCCGGCCTCCCGCCCGGGGGCGCCGGGGTCTCGGCCTCCGAGGCGATCCGGGAGCAGGTGGCCCGCACGGCGACGGCCGCTGCGGAGCTGGCGCTGCGCAAGGACCTGGAGCGCTGGCTGCGCGCCTCGCTGGCCAAGGCGCGCGGGGCGGCCGCGGCACTGGCCACGCAGGCCGGGCGCGCGGGCGAGGTGGATGCCCTGCGCCGCAAGGGCGAGCTGCTGCGCGCCGCCTTCCACCTGCTGCGCCCGGGGCTGGCGCGCGTCACCGTGCCCGACCATGCCAGCGACCCGCCGCAGGAGGTGGAGCTCGAGCTCGATCCGCTGGCCTCGCCGGGCGAGCCGGTGGCAGCCTGCTTCCGCGAGGCCCAGCGCGCCGAGCGCGCCGCAGCCGAGGCCGCGGCGCGTGGCCCGCAGCTGGCGGCGCGCTGCGCGCAGGCCGAGGCCTGGCTGGGCGAGCTGGCGGCCACCGAGGGCCTGCAGGAGCTGGAGCGGCTGGCGGCCAAGGCAGGCCTGCCCCGGCAGGCTCCCGGCCCGCGCAAGGCAGCACCCGTCGCGTTGCCGTGGCGCTCCTTCCGCTCCGCCGACGGCTGGGAGATCCTCGTGGGGCGCGACGCGGCCGGCAACGACCGGCTCACGCTGCACCACGCGCGCCCCGGCGACCTCTTCCTGCACGTGCGCGGCGCCTCCGGCAGCCACGTGATCGTGCCCACGCCGCGCGGCAAGAGCGTGCCGTCCGAGACGCTGCTGGACGCGGCGCAGCTGGCCTGCCTGCACTCGGCGCGCGCCGGGGCGCCGCACAACGAGGTGGACGTCGTGGAGCGCCGCTACGTGCGCAAGCCCCGCGGCAGCCCACCTGGCCTCGTCGAGCTGCTGCGCAGCCGTACGCTGCGCATCGAGCGCGACGACGCCCGCCGGGCCCGCCTGCGCGCCGGGCCGGCATGACAGGCCCCGAACAGCCACCTAAAGCCTTGTGGGGCAAGGCCTTGCATCACTCGGGCAAGTGACCCCCCGGTGACCCGCCGGGGCCATGCTGCCGGCTGCTCGCTGGAGACCCCGCATGCCGCTGGCCCGCCCTGCCCTCGCCCTGCTGCTCGCCGCCGCGCCCGTGCTGTGCGGCTGCCAGGCGGGCGACTTCGAGATGCCGATGACCGACGCGCAGGAGAAGGAGAAGGACTCGGCCGCCCGCGTGGACTACTACGAGTCGGCCGCGCTCACCTACTACGACGGCGGCAAGTACGAGTCGGCGGCGCAGATGTGGACCAAGGTGCTGGGCGAGCGGCCCGACGACCAGAAGGCCAAGTGGGGCCTGGCCAAGGCACTGCAGATGATCGGCACGCCCCAGAGCCTGCGCCAGGCCGAGGCCATCCTCGTGGAGATCATCCCGCTGGAGTGGACGCACCCCGAGATCGGCGACCGCCGCCACGAGGTGCAGGGCACGCTGGCGACCACCTACCAGGAGCTGGCGGCCTACTACGACCGCGACGTGCGCTCCATCGAGGAGCGCATGGCGCGCGACCCGGCCTCCGACACGCCCGAGATGCGCCAGCAGCTGCAGGTGCAGGTGGCCATGCGCAACGACCTGCTGGCCAAGTCCATCCCGCTGTGGGAGGCCGGCCTGGTGCGCCGCGGCGACAACCCCTACGCGCTCGCGGGCCTGGCCAAGGCCTACCTGATGCTGGGCCAGGACGACCAGGGCATCGCCTATGCGCGCCGCTACATCCAGGTCGCGCGCAGCTCGCAGTCGGGCTGGCGCAAGATGATGTCCGAGTACGAGAAGCTGGTGAAGGGCGAGATGACGCAGGAGGCCCGCAAGCGCTTCGTCGACAACATCCAGGAGGCACGCCGCAACGAGCTCAAGGTGCACCTGCTGCTGGGCTCGGTGCACATGCGCCGCGAGGAGTACCAGATGGCGCTCGACGAGTTCAACGCCGTGCTGGAGATCGACCCGGCCACGCCCTCCGCGCTCGTGGAGCGCGCGCAGGCCTACGCCAAGCTGGGCGCCTACCGCGAGGCGATCAGCGACCTGGAGACCTACCTCAAGCTCACCGACCCCGAGCGCCAGCGCGCCGCGCGCGCCCGGGCCGGCGAGCTGCACGACCGCTACCGCCGCATGGCAGGCCTCCAGCCCCTCCTGCCCGCCCCGGCCGCCCGCTAGGCGCGTAGGCTGGGTGGCGGGCCCCGCTGCGCCGGGGCCCGCGCCGGCGTTCCCACGGGCAGGCCGCGTGCCCGCCGCACGCCGGCCCCCCACCCGGAGCGCCGATGGCCCGCACGTCCGCCCGCACCTGCCTCCTGCTGGCGCTGGCCGCCACCTTCGCGGCCGCGCTGGGCGGCCCGCCCTCCGGCGGCCGTTGCGCAGGCCGTGCGTGGGCCGACGAGCCGGCGGCAGCCGGCCGCGTGTCGAGCCTGCCGCTGGCCCGCGGCGCAGCGGTCGTGGGCGTCGTCGAGTCGGCCGATGCGCGGGGGGTGGGGGGGGGCCTCGGCCCCCCGGGGGGCCGGCGC
>JBJTIJ010000472.1:0-5441 GCA_046094945.1 Planctomycetia bacterium
CCAGCGCGCGGGGATGCGCTCGAGCAGCCACCAGCGCGGGCGGGGCGGGGGGCCGAAGGTGAGGCCGAAGTCGCGCACGGCGACCTGGCGCACGTGGTCCACGGCGCGCTGCGGGTCGTCGGTGACGAGGATGCGCGTGGCGTCCTCGGCGTCGATGGTGCCGGCGGCCACCATGTCCTTGTGCATGAAGTCGAGCAGCGGGCGCCAGTAGTGCGTGCCCATGAGCACCACGGGGAAGGGCCCGATCTTGCCGGTCTGGATGAGCGTGGCGGCCTCGAAGATCTCGTCGAGGGTGCCGAAGCCGCCGGGCAGCGCGATGAAGCCGTAGGAGTACTTGGCCAGCATCACCTTGCGCACGAAGAAGTGGCGGAACTCGACGAACACGTCCACGTAGCGGTTGGGTTCCTGCTCGTGGGGCAGCTCGATGTTGCAGCCGATACTGCGGCCGCCGGCCTCGTGCGCGCCGCGGTTGGCCGCCTCCATCACGCCCGGGCCGCCGCCCGTGATGGTGGTGAAGCCGGCGCGGGCCAGCGCCGCGCCCGTGGCGCGCGCCAGCTGGTAGTCGCGGTGCTCGGGCGCGAAGCGTGCCGAGCCGAACACCGTCACGCAGGGCCCGGCGAAGTGCAGCCTGCGGAAGCCGGCGATGAACTCGGCGGCGATGCCCAGCACCCAGCCCAGCTCGGTGCCACGGGGGCGGGGGCCCGAGAGGAAGCGCTCCTCGGCGCCCGTGCGCGCCGGCGGGTGGTGGTGCGGCCAGGGCGGGATGTCCTGCGCGGGGTCGTTCATGGCGAGCGGTCCCTCCGGCGCCGATGCTACCGAGCGGGTGGCCGGCGCCACGCTGTCCCCGGTGGCCGGTGAGATGGCGGCATGCAGGCGCGCGCACAGGGCTGGCCGTGCTGGTGATCGGCCTGGACGAGGCGGGCTACGGCCCGCTGCTGGGCCCGCTGGTGGTGGGCGCCTCGGCCTTCCGCGTGGCGCGCGCGCCGGCGGGTGCGCCCGTGGACCTGCACGCGGCGCTGGCGGGGCTGGCCTGCCGGGCGGGCGAGGCGCGCCGTGGACAGCCGCTGCCCGTGCCGCTGGACGACAGCAAGGAGGTCAAGCGCCGCCACGGCGTGGCGGGCCTGGCGCGCGGCGTGGCCTTCGCGCTCGCGGGGGCCGGGCGCGCGGTGCCCGAGCACCTGGCTGCGCTGCTGGCGGCCTGCGGCGACCGGCCCGCGCCCGAGGCGCTGGCCGAGCCATGGTGGGGCGAGCCCGAGCTGGCGCGCCTGCCGGCCTGCGACCTGCCGCGCGACCTGCGCGCGCGCTGCCTGGTGAAGGGCGTGGAGCCGCTGGGCGTGTGGGTGGCCCCGGCGCTGCCCGCCGAGCTCAACGAGGCCTTCGAGGCCAGCGGCAACAAGTCGCGCGTGCTGTTCCTGGCCACCGTCACGCTGCTGATGCGCGTGCTGCAGGAGCTGCCCGGCGAGGAGGTGCTGGTCAGGCTCGACCGGCAGGGCGGGCGGCTGGACTACGGCCCGTGGCTGGCGGGCGTGTTCCCCTTCCACGGCGTGGAAGGGCTGGAGGCGGGGCCGGGCGAGGCCCGCTACCGGCTGCGCGACGGCGCGCGCGCCCTCGAGGTGCAGTTCGCCACCGGCGGCGACGGGCTGCACCTGGAGGTGGGGCTGGCCAGCATGGCGGCCAAGCTGGTGCGCGAGCTGTGCATGGAGCGCATGAACGCCTGGTTCGGGGCGCGCGTGCCGGGCCTGGCGCCCACGGCGGGCTACGTGCAGGACGGGCGCCGCTGGCTCGAGCTGGTGGCGCCGCTGCTGGCGCGCGAGGGCATCGCGCGCGAGCGGCTGGTGCGCGCGCGCTAGGCCTCCGGCGGGGCCTGCGGCGAGGCCTGCTGCGAAGCCTCCTGCGAGGCGCCCGCGCCCGCCGGCCCGGCCGCAGGCTCGGCGCCCGGCGGCACGCCCAGCGCCACGAGCGCGTCGCGCACCTGCGCGGTGAGGGCGCGCCGGCCCGGGCCGCCCACGGCGCCCGCCACCGGGATGGGCGGGCCGAAGCGCACGATCACCTCGCCGCCGCGGCGCGGGTAGCCCACGCCGCGCGGCATGCGCTCCCACGAGCCCAGGATGGCCACGGGCTGCAGCGCGAAGCCGGCGGCCATGGCCACCTGCACGGCGCCGCCCTTGAGCGGGCCCAGCCGGCCGTCGGGGCTGCGCGTGCCCTCGGGGAACACGGCGGGGTTCACCTTGCGCTTGCGCGCGTAGGCCACGGCGCGCTCCAGCAGCGCCTTGCCGGCGCGCGGGTCGTCGCGGTCGATGAGGAAGTGGCCCGTGGCCCAGGCGTGCCAGCCCACGAAGGGCAGGTAGATGAGGCCGCGCTTGAGCACGAAGCGCAGCGGCCCGGGGCTGACGGCGCCCAGGATGGCGGGGTCGAGCCACGAGCCGTGGTTGGCCACCAGCACGCGCGGGCCCGCGCCCTGCACGTGCTCGCGGCCCTCGACCACGAGGCGGATGCCGCTGCCGGCCACCAGCGCGCGGCCCCACAGGCGCAGCACCCAGTCGGCCAGGCGGTGGCCCACCGGGTCGAGCAGCCAGGCCACGACGCTGCAGCAGAAGGCCCCGCCCGTGACGAGGAAGGCCACGAGGGCGACGGAGAGCGCGCGCAGCGGCCAGAGCGCGTCCGGCGGGAGCACCGCCGGCTGCGCGAGCGGGCGCCCTGCGTCGCGCGCCACCGGCGGCCTAGAACAGGCCGACGATGCGGCCCTGCTCGTCGATGTCCACGTGCTCGAGGCCCGGCGCGCTGCCCAGGCCCGGCATGGTCATCATCGTGCCCACCAGCGGCACGAGGAAGCCGGCGCCGGCCGAGAGGCGCACCTCGCGGATGGGCAGGCGGAAGCCGGTGGGGCGGCCCTTGAGGGCGGGGTCGTGCGAGAGCGAGTACTGCGTCTTGGCCATGCAGATGGGCAGCTTGCCGTAGCCGGCCTGCTCGTAGCGCTCGATGTCGGCAGCCGCCTGCGGCAGCACGTCGACGCCCGCGGCGCCGTACATGCGCGTGGCGATGGTCTCGATCTTGGCGCGGATGGGGGTGTCGAGCTCGTAGAGGTGCTTGAACGAGGCGCCCTGCTCGCAGGGCTTCTCGTGCGCGCGCGCCAGCTCGAGGCCGCCGCCGCCGCCCTTGCCGAACACCTCGCTCACGCAGGCGTCCGAGGCCCCGGCCTCGCGCGCGGCCTTGGCGATGTAGGCGTGCTCGGCGTCGGTGTCGCTGGGGAAGCGGTTGATGGCCACCACCACCGGGATGCCGTGCAGGCGCACGTTCTCGACCTGCTTGACGAGGTTGCCGATGCCGGCCTTGAGGGCGTCGAGGTCTTCCTCGAGCAGGCCCGGGTCGAGCGGCTTGCCGGGCACGATGGTGAAGCGGCCGCTGTGCATCTTGAGCGCGCGCACCGTGCACACCAGCACGGCGGCGTCGGGCGTGAGCCCCGAGGCGCGGCACTTGATGTTGAAGAACTTCTCGCAGCCGATGTCGGCGCCGAAGCCGGCCTCGGTGACCACGTAGTCGGCCAGCCGGATGGCGATGCGGTCGGCCACGATGGAGGAGTTGCCGTGGGCGATGTTGGCGAAGGGGCCCGCGTGCACGAAGCAGGGCGTGCCCTCCATGGTCTGCATCAGCGTGGGCTTGATGCTCTCGCGCATGATCACGGTGGCGGCGCCGGCGCACTTGGCGTCCTCGGCCGTGACGGGGCTGCCGTCGGGGCGGAAGCCCAGCACCACGCGGCCGATGCGCTGGCGCATGTCGCGCAGGCCGTCGGCCAGGCCCAGGATGGCCATCAGCTCGCTGGCCACCGCGATGTCGAAGCCCGTCTTGCGCGGCACGGCCTTCTCGTCGCCGCCCTGGCTGACGGTGATGTCGCGCAGCACGCGGTCGTTGGTGTCGAGCACGCGGCGCCACAGGATGCGCTCGCGGTCGAAGCCGAAGCGGTTGCCCAGCAGCAGCGAGGCGTCGATGTGCGCCGCCACCAGGTTGTGGGCGGCCTGCACCGCGTGGATGTCGCCCGTGAGGTGGAGGTTGAACTCCTCCATGGGCACCACCTGGCTGTAGCCGCCGCCGGCGGCCCCGCCCTTGATGCCGAAGAGCGGGCCCATGCTGGGCTGGCGCAGGCAGGTGACCACCTTGCGGCCCAGGCGGGCGAGGGCCAGCGAGGTGCCCACCGTGTGCACGGTCTTGCCCTCGCCCAGCGGCGTGGGCGTGATGGCCGTGACCACGATGTAGCGGCCGCGCGGGCGGTCCTTGAGGCGCTCGATGGCCGAGAGCGAGACCTTGGCCATGTTGCGGCCGTGGGGCTCGACCTCGTCGGGCAGCAGGCCCGCGGCGCGCCCGATCTCCTCGATGGGCTTGAGGCGCACCGAGCGCGCGATCGCCAGGTCGTCCTTCATGGGAGCCTCCGGTCGGGGCCCGCAGCGCCGCGGGGCCGCGCCGGGGCGCGGCTCGAGGCCGTGCGGGCCGGGTGCAGGCCTAGCGGCGCAGCGAGGTGCTCTCGGTCTCGGCGGCCAGCTCGGCGTTGTCGCTGGCGCGGCGCACCTCGGCCACGGTCTTCACCCAGGCCGAGTCGGGAGCCGCCAGCACGCGCACGAGGATCTCGAAGTCCAGGCCCTCGCCCACGCGCAGGCTGAAGCCGCCGGTGCGGGCCGTCTGGGCCTGGCCACCCACCGTGACACCGTCGCGCATGGCGCGGCCGCTGACGAACTCGAGCTCGGCCGGCAGGTTCCACTGCACGTACATGTCGGGCGTGGCGTCGGTGCCCATGTCGTTCTCGACGCGCAGGCGGTAGAGGAAGGTCTGGCCGACGTTGAACACGCCGCCCTCGCTGCCGTCCACGGCCTTGTCGGTCATCTCGACCTGCAGGGCCGGCAGGCCCGTGACCTGCATGGCCACGTCGGCCTTGACCGCGCAGCGCTGGCCGCAGGTGCTCTCGGCCGACACGCTGCAGGCGCCCACCGAGCGGGCCACGACCTGCCAGTCCTGCGTGAAGGACTGGCCGGGGGCCAGCGGGCCCACGTTGAAGTCCTGGAAGCCGCCGCCGAGGCAGCCGCCGTTGGTGATGCGCACCACGCAGCCCTCGGCCTCGCCGTCGCCGGTGTTGCGCACGACCAGCTGGTAGGTGGCCTCCTCGCCGTAGTAGATCTTCTCGGGGCCCAGCAGGCTCATCTCCAGGCGGCACTCGACCACCTGCAGCGTGCAGGTGCTGGTCACCTCGGCGCTGCGGGCGGCCACGGCGCGCGCCGTGTACGTGAAGGGGCCCGCGCGCTCGGCGCGGCCGCCGAACTCGACCTCGAGCGACTCGCCCGGGGCCAGCGAGCCCAGCGCGGCGGTGGGCTGGCTCAGCGGCGTGATGCCCTCGGGGAAGGCGTCGGTGACCACCACCTCGTCGAGCGGGCCGCGGCCGGTGTTCTGCACCGTCA
>JBJTIJ010000473.1:0-3228 GCA_046094945.1 Planctomycetia bacterium
GTGATGGGTGGAGCGGTGGAGGGCGAGGGAGGAGGGGAAGCGGGAGCGGGGAGGAGGCGCGCGCCAGGGAGGCGCATGCGCAGGGCGTAGAGGGAGGTGCGGGCGGTGATGAAGAGCGTCATGCCGTCGGCGTCGCCGAAGCAGAGGTTGGCGGGCGGCTCGGGCATGGGGATGCGCTCGCGCAGCGTGCCGTCGGGGCGCCAGACCGAGATGGCGCCGTCGGTGGTGTAGAGGTGGCCCTGCACGTCCACCTTCATGCCGTCGCTGCGCGCGGGGATGGAGAGCAGGCGCTCGCCCAGCCGGCCGTCCTCGAGCAGCGCGTAAGCGTGGATGGCCGGCGGCGTGCGGCGCAGCGCCGGGTCGGGGTGGCGCGCGCTGCCGCCGGTGTCGGCCACCCACACGCGCCGGCCGTCGGGCGCGAAGGCGATGCCGTTGGGCATGGCGAGGTCGGTGAGCACGGGCTCGAGCCGCGCGGGCTGCGCCGCCTGCCCCGCGCGCGCCGCGACAGGCGGCAGCCAGCGGAACACCCAGTGGCCGGGCAGGTCCGGCGCATCCTTGAGGCCCCAGGGCGGGTCGGTGAACCACACGCTGCCGTCGTCGGCCAGCGCCAGGTCGTTGGGCGAGTTCAGGCGCCGCCCCGCGTGGCGCTCGGCCAGCACCTCCACCTCGCCGGTGGCCTGCATGCCGCCCGCGCGCGTGCGCACGAGGTTGCGCGCGCCGTGCTGGCAGGTGAGCAGCCGCCCCTCGCGGTCGAAGGCGTTGCCGTTGGGCTGCGCGGCCTCGCGCAGCACGCGCAGGCCCGCGCGCGCGTCCCACTGCATCAGGCGCCCGGCGGGGATGTCGCTGAAGATCACGCGCGCGTGCACGGGGTCCCACACCGGGCCCTCGGTGAAGCCCATGCCCGAGGCCAGCGTGATGACCTCGTGGCCCTCCTCCACCAGCGAGGGCTCGGCGGACGCCGGCGGTGCGGGCGGCACCGGCGCTGCCGGCGGCTGGGCAGGCACGCCGCGCGCCAGCAGCAGCACGGCCAGCACGGACAGCACCGTGCACAGCAAGAGGCTGCACGGCGAGAGGCTGCCCAGCGACAGGCGGCCCGGGGACAGGCGGCCCAGCCACGTCGTGCGCCCGCCCTTGCCGCGCCGGCCCATCTCAGCGTCCCTCCGCCTGCAGGTGCTGGCGCAGCCACTCCAGCGAGCGGCGGTGCACGTCGCGCTGCGCATCGCCCAGCCCGTGGCCGCGGTTGGCGTAGAGCTGCCAGGCAAAGCCCGTGCGGCGCGCCGCCAGCAGCGCCTCCACCAGCCGCAGCGTGTTGAGCGGGTGCACGTTGTCGTCGGAGAGGCCGTGCAGCAGCAGCAGGCGGCAGGGCGTGCCGGCCTGCGCCGGGGCACGCGCCAGCAGCAGCTGGCTGGTGGCGTCGTAGGCCGCGGCCTCGGCAGCCGGCAGGCCCATGTAGCGCTCGGTGTAGATCGTGTCGTAGAGCCGCCAGTCGGTGACCGGCGCGATGCCCACCGCGCAGCGGAACACGTCGGGCCGGCGCAGCAGCGCGTCGCAGGCCAGCGTGCCGCCGTAGGACCAGCCCCAGATGCCCACGCGCGTGGCATCGATCCACGGGTGGCGCGCGCACAGGCCGGCCAGCACCTCGGGCAGGCCAGCGTGGTCCACGTCGCCCAGCCGGCCGCGCAGCAGCCGCTCGTGCGCAGCGCCCTGCCCGCCCGTGCCGCGCCCGTCCACGTGCAGCACGGCAAAGCCCTCGTGCACCAGCAGCAGCGGCCACAGCCCGCCGAAGCGCTCCTCCACCGTGCGCGAGCCCGGGCCGCCGTAGACCAGCAGCACCAGCGGCAGGCGCGCGCCGCGCTTGCGCGGCGCCAGCAGCCGCCACGGGACACGCACGCCGTCGCCGAGCACGCTCTCGCCCTGCTCCACCACGGGCTGCACCAGCGCGTCCCAGGCCGGCGTGCGCGCATCGCCCAGCAGGCGCGCCGCGCCGCCGGCGAGGTCGACGAGGTGCAGGCGCGGCGGCTCCAGGAAGCGGCTGCTCCTCTGCAGCAGCCAGCGGCCGCTGGCATCCACCTCGCCAGCCACGTCGAGGTCCTGCGCCGGCACCAGCGCCTCCAGCTCCGCGCCCGGCTCCAGCCCCACGCGCCACAGCGCGCGCTGGCGCGCGCCGCGCACGTGGCCCGAGGCCAGCGCGCGCTGCCCGGCGGCGTCCACGTGCAGCAGCGCGCCCAGCTCCACCTCGCCCGTCGCGAGGCTGCGGCGCTCCAGCAGGCGCGTGCCCGTGGCCTCCAGCGTGAGCAGCTGCCAGCGCTCCTCGCCCGCCTGCAGGCTGCGCCACAGCAGGCGCGTGCCGTCCACGAAGCGCGGCGCCGGCGGCGGCTCGTGCCAGGCAGGGTCGCTGTCCTCCAGCAGCACGGCGCCCGGGCCGCCCTGCGCGGGGAACGACTGCAGGCGCACGCGCCGCTGCGCGCGGTCCAGCGTCACGGCCAGCACGCGCGAGCCGTCGGGCAGCCACGCCACGCGCGCGAGGTACTCGTCCTGCAGCGGCAGCTCCACCGGCGCGGGACGTGCGCCCTGCGCCGTGCCCACGGGCACCACCCACAGGCGCGCCACGGGGTTCCTCTCGCCCGCGCGCGGGTAGTGCATCGGCTCGCTGGCGCCGCGCGCATCGAGCGCGTCGGGCACCGCGTAGGTGGGCACGCCCCGCTGGTCGAGCGTGAGCACGGCGAGGCGCTGCCCGTCGGGCGAGCCCCACGCGGCGTGCTCGATGCCGAGTTCCTCGGGGCACAGCCAGTCCAGCGTGCCGGTGAGCACCTGCGGGTCGCTGCCCACCAGCACGCGCCAGGCCGGGCCGCCGGCCGTGGGCACCACCCACAGGTGATTGTCCGCCTCGAAGGAGAGGTGCGCGCTGCCGCCCTCGGTGAGGCGGCGTGCCGCGCCCGTGGCGAGGTCCACCCACACGCGCTCGCCCTTCACCAGCGCCGCCAGGCCCCGCCCGTCGGCCGCCCACAGCAGGCGCACCGGCCCGCCGCGGCCCAGCCCGCGCTCGCCCGCGCCAGCGGGGCCGGGCACCTGCGCCTCCAGCGCCGTCAGGTCGCACAGCAGCGTCTCGTCCAGCGTCGCAGGCCCGACGTGTTCCGCTGCGCGGTGGGCATCGCGCCGGTCACCGACTGGCGGCTCTACGACACGATCTACACCGAGCGCTACATGGGCCTGCCGGCTGCCGAGGCC
>JBJTIJ010000474.1:0-1804 GCA_046094945.1 Planctomycetia bacterium
ACCCGGAGCCCCCCATGGCCACCACCGGCAAGATCAACCAGGTCATCGGCAGCACCTTCGACTGCGAGTTCCCCGAGAACGCGCTGCCCGCCATCTACAACGCCATCGAGTGCCAGGTGGCCACGCGCGAGGGCGCCAAGCGCCTCGTGGGCGAGGTGCAGCAGCACCTCGGCGGCGGTCGCGTGCGCTGCGTGGCGCTGGGCGCCACCGACGGCCTCGTGCGCGGCCAGCCGGCCGTGGACACCGGCGCCCCGGTGTCGGTGCCGGTGGGCGACACCACGCTGGGCCGCGTGTTCAACGTGCTGGGCGAGGCCATCGACAAGCGCGGGGCGGTCAAGTCCAGCGAGACGCGCAAGATCCACATGCCGCCGCCGGCCTTCAAGGACCTCGAGCCCAAGACGCAGCTCTTCGAGACGGGCATCAAGGTGATCGACCTGCTCACGCCCTACGTGCGCGGCGGCAAGACCGGCCTCTTCGGCGGCGCCGGCGTGGGCAAGACGGTGGTGATCCAGGAGCTCATCGCGCGCATCGCGCGCTTCCACAGCGGCTACTCGGTGTTCGCGGGCGTGGGCGAGCGCACGCGCGAGGGCAACGACCTGTGGCTGGAGATGCCGGAGGCCAAGATCGGCAGCACCGGCAAGTCGGTGCTGGACCAGACCGTGATGGTGTTCGGCCAGATGAACGAGCCCCCGGGCGCGCGCCTGCGCGTGGGCCTGGCGGCGCTCACCATGGCCGAGCACTTCCGCGACACCAAGGGCACCGACGTGCTGCTCTTCGTGGACAACGTGTTCCGCTTCACGCAGGCCGGCTCCGAGGTGTCGGCCCTGCTGGGCCGCATGCCCAGCGCCGTGGGCTACCAGCCCACGCTGGCCACCGAGATGGGCGAGATGCAGGAGCGCATCACCTCCACCAAGCGTGGCGCCATCACGTCCATCCAGGCCATCTACGTGCCGGCCGACGACCTCACCGACCCGGCGCCGGCCACGGCCTTCAGCCACCTGGACGCCTTCACCGTGCTCGAGCGCCGCATCGCCGAGAAGGGCATCTACCCCGCGGTGGACCCGCTGGCGTCCTCGTCGCGCATCATGGACCCGCAGTACGTGGGCCAGGAGCACTACCAGGTGGCGCGCGAGGTGGTGCGCATCCTGCAGCGCTACAAGGAGCTGCAGGACATCATCGCCATCCTGGGCGTCGAGGAGCTCAGCGAGGAGGACAAGACCCTCGTGGAGCGCGCCCGCCGCATCGAGCGCTTCCTCTCGCAGCCCTTCTTCGTGGCCGAGGCCTTCACTGGCAAGCAGGGCTCGAACGTGCCGCGCTCCGAGACCATCCGCAGCTTCAAGGAGCTGTGCGAGGGCAAGTGGGACCACCTGCCCGAGGGCGCCTTCATGTACGTGGGCACCATCGAGGAGGCCGCCCAGCAGGCCGAGCGCATGGGCGTCAAGGCCTAGGCGCCACAGGTCACCGAGGCCCGCGGAGCACCCCATGAGCGAAGCACGAGACGCGGCCGGCTCCCTGCTGCGCGTGGCCGTGGTCACGCCCGAGGGCGCGGCCTTCGACGGCGAGGCGCGCTCGGTGGTCGTGCCGGGCATGGAGGGCGAGGTCGCCTTCTGGCCGCTGCACGCCGCCTACGTGGGCGCGATGGGAATGGGCGAGCTGCGCATCACGCGCCCCGGCGGCGAGGTGGAGCGCTGGATGCTGGAGGGCGGCGTGGCCGAGGTGGCCGGCAGCCGCGTGACGGTGCTGGCCGACCGCGTGCTGCCGCTGGCGCGCATCGACGTGGCCGCCACGCGCGCCGAGCTGGAGC
>JBJTIJ010000475.1:0-1036 GCA_046094945.1 Planctomycetia bacterium
GCTCCAGCTCGGCGCGCGTGGCGGCCACGTCGATGCGCGCCAGCGGCAGCACGCGGTCGGCCAGCACCGTCACGCGGCTGCCGGCCACCTCGGCCACGCCGCCCTCCAGCATCCAGCGCTCCACCTCGCCGCCGGGGCGCGCCCGGCGCCCACTAGCCCGCTTCGCTGGGCAGTGCTCTCTGGCCCGCTTCGCCGGGCAGTGCGCCCCCTAGCCCGCTTCGCTGGGCAGTGCACGCGGCAGCAGGGCGAGGTAGTCGCGCCGCGGGATCTCGCGCGCGCCCAACGAGGCCAGGTGCGGCGTGAGGAACTGCACGTCGATGCAGGCCACGCCCTCGGCCGCGAGCGTGCGCACGGCCTCCACCAGCGCCACCTTCGAGGCGTCGCGCTCGGTGTGGAACATGCTCTCGGCGCAGAACACGGGCCCCACGCGCACCCCGTAGAGGCCGCCGCACAGGCGCCCCTCACGCCGCACCTCGAAGGCGTGCGCACGGCCCTGCGCATGCAGCGCCGCGTAGCAGCGGGCCATGCCCGCCGTGATCCACGTGGACTCGCGCGCGGCGCAGCCGGCCACGACCTCGTCGAAGGCCGTGTCGCGCGCCAGCGCGAAGCGGCCGCTGCGCAGCGTGCGCTCCAGGCGCCGGGCCACGCGCAGCTCGCCCGGCCACAGCACGGCACGCGGCTCGGGCGACCACCACAGCACCGGGTCACCCTCGGAGAACCACGGGAACACCCCGTGGCGGTAGGCATGCCAGACCAGCCCGGGCTCGAGGCTGCCGCCCGCCCCCAGCAGGCCCTCGCCCGGCTCCAGCGCCATGCCGTCGAAGGGGCCAGGACTGTCGTCCAGCCGCGGCAGCCTCTCCCGGGCGGTGCGGGCCATGGGGCGACCTTACCGCCGCCATCCGGCTGGGCTGGCGGCCCCCGGGGGGCGGGCCTAGGCTGCGGGGGTCCTGCAGGACGTTCCGGGGGCCTGGCGCCGCTGGCGCCCGCCCCAGGGTTGGGAGGAGTGCATGCAGTCCACGCGCTTGTCGGCCGCCCT
>JBJTIJ010000476.1:0-20885 GCA_046094945.1 Planctomycetia bacterium
ACGCAGGCGCGCGTCACGCGCTCGCTCTCGTCGCGGCTCTCGATGGGCCAGAAGTTGGGGAACACGACGCGCACGTAGGCCTCGTCGCGCGGGTCGATCAGGATGCCGTAGAAGCCGCCCTCGTAGCGGAACTCCACGTCGCCGTCCTCGTCGATGGAAGGGCGGAAGCCCTCGTCGGCCAGGATGTCCAGGTACTGGGTGGCGCGCGCCAGCTTGTCGGCCTTGCGCCCATCCTTGTCGTGCTCGTCGGCCATGTCGTGCTCTCCTCGGCAGGGCCGGCACCCGGCGCCGGTCCACACCGGGCCGAATCTACCCCCCGGCCTGGGGCGGTGCAGGGCAGGCCCTGTCATCGCTAGCATCAGGGGCGTGCCCCCCGCCGCGCTGCTCCCGGCCGCGAGACGCCTGCCTGCCTGCTGCGGGCCCGGCCCTGCGCGCCTTGCGGCTCGCGCGCTCCTGCTCGTGCTGCTGGGGGCCGCCTGCCCTGCCGGCCCAGCCGGCGCGCACGCCGACGGCCCGCTGGCCGCGCCGGCCGCCGCGGCCCCGGCACCGACGCGCCTGGTGGCGCCACGCGACGCCGCGACGCGCGAGGCCGCCTGGCGCCGCCACGGCGGCACGCCAGAGGCCCGGCAGGCCCTCGAGCGCGGCGTGGACTGGCTCGTGCGCCACCAAGGCGCGGACGGCCTCTGGGATGCCGACGGCTTCGACGCCCGCTGCGAAGGCGAGGCGGCGCGTTGCACGGGCAAGGGCCGGGGCCAGCACGGCGAGGAGGTGCCCTGCCCCTTCGACGAGGCCATCTCGGGCCTGTGCGCGCTGGCGCTGCTGGGTGCAGGCCACCTGCCGGGCGACGGCAGCGCGGCCGGCACGGCCCTCGAGCGCACGCTGCCGCGGCTGGCCGCCACGCACGACACGTGGGCGCAGCCGCTGGCGCTGGAGGCGCTCGCGGAGGCCGAGGTGCTGGAACGCCGCGGCCGCTTCACGCCGGCCGTGCAGCGCCTCGCGGCGGCGCTGCTGGCGCGGCGCCAGCCCGACGGGGCGTGGGGCTACGCGGCCCCCATGCGCCGCGGCAGCGACGTGCCGACCACGGCCCTCGTGGTGCCCGCGCTGCTGGCCGCGCGCGATGCGGGCGTGGCTCTGCCCGCCGACCTCGCGCCGCGCGTGGAAGCGTGGCTCGGCGCGCTGGAGGAGGACGAGGGCCGCCTCGCCTACCTCGCCGACGGTCGCGCCTACGGCTACACCCCCACGCGCGACAACGGCCACGCGGCCGTGGCGCTGCGCGAGCTGCTCGAGGCCGGCACGCAGGGCGCGCGCCATGCTGCACACCTGAGCCTGCTGGCGGCGCACCCGCCGGCGTGGAAGCTGGGCTTCCGCGAGATGCTGGTGCCCGGGCGCGGGCGCGTGACGGTGCAGGTGGGCCACCTGTCGCTCTACGCATGGTGGTACGGCAGCGTGGGCACCTTCCAGCGTGGCGGCAGCGCCTGGACGCGCTGGTGGGCGGCGCTGCGCGCGGCCCTGCTGCCCAAGCAGGTGGCCGCAGGCTGCGCACGCGGCTCGTGGCCGCCCGAGGGCACCTACGAGCGCCAGACGGGCGGGCGCGTGCTGGCCACGGCGCTGGCCGTGCTGGCGCTGGAGGCGCCGCTGCGCCACCGCCGCCTCGCGGACGCCAGCGGCCGCTGAGGGCCGGCCGCGGCGGCCGGCGCCCGGCGCCCGGCGCCCGGCGCGAGGATGCGCCCGGCTGCCCCCCTCGCGTAGGCTCACGCGCCTCCCGAGGAGCCCCCCATGCAGACGCTCGAGAACTACGTGCAGGGCCGCTGGCAGGCCGGGACCGGCACGCTGGCCACGCTGGTGAACCCCACCACGGGCGCCCCGCTGGCGCGCACGGGCACGGGCGGCGTGGACATGGGCGCGGCGCTGGCCTACGCACGCGACGTGGGCGGCCCGGCGCTGCGCGCGCTCACCTTTGCCCAGCGCGGGCAGCTGTTGATGGCGGCCAGCAAGGCCATCCACGCGCAGCGCGACGCGCTCATCGAGCTGGCCATCCAGAACGGCGGCAACACGCGCAAGGACGCCAAGTTCGACCTCGACGGCGCCACCGGCACGCTGGCCGCCTACGCCGAGTGGGCCGCGCGGCTGGGCGAGACGCACGTGATGCTCGACGGCGAGGGCCTGCAGCTGGGCCGCTCGGCACGCCTGTGGGCGCAGCACGTGCTGCTGCCGCGCCACGGCGTGGCGGTGCACATCAACGCCTTCAACTTCCCGGCCTGGGGCCTGGCCGAGAAGGCCGCGCTGGCGTGGCTGGCCGGCATGCCCGTGGTGAGCAAGCCCGCCACGGCCACTGCGCTGGTGGCCGAGCGCGTGGCGCGCATCCTCGTCGAGGCCAAGGTGCTGCCCGAGGGCGCGCTCACGCTGCTGTGCGGCAGCGCCGGCGACCTGCTCGAGCACCTCGGGCCGCAGGACGTGCTGGCCTTCACCGGCTCGGCCGACACGGGCTACCTGCTGCGCAGCAAGGAGCGCCTGCTGCGCCACAGCGTGCGCGTGAACGTGGAGGCCGACAGCCTCAACTCGGCCGTGCTGGCCCCCGACGTGGGCCCCGGCAGCGAGACGTGGAACCTGTTCCTGCGCGACGTGACCACCGACATCACGCAGAAGGCCGGCCAGAAGTGCACGGCCATCCGCCGCATCCTCGTGCCCGCCGAGCGCCTGGCCGAGGTCGAGGACGAGCTCAAGGCGCGCCTCGCGGCCACGGTGGTGGGCCATCCCGGCGACGAGAAGGTGACCATGGGCCCGCTGGCCACGGCGCAGCAGCTGGCCGATGCACGCAAGGGCCTGGCGCGCCTCGCCGCAGAGTGCGAGTGGGCCTACGGCTCGGACAAGGAGCCCGCGCTGGTGGGCGCCGAGCCCGGCAAGGGCTTCTTCCTGGGCCCGGTGCTGCTGCGCGCGCGCGACAGCCAGCGCGCCAAGGCGGTGCACGAGCACGAGGTGTTCGGGCCGGTGAGCACCCTGCTCGCCTACGACGGCAGCGTGGCGCAGGCCGCCGGCCTGGTGCGCAAGGGCGAGGGCAGCCTCGTGGCCAGCGTGTTCAGCGACGAGCGCGCCTGGGTGCGCGACCTCGTGCTGGCCATCGGGCCCTGGCACGGCCGCCTCTACCTGGGCAGCGAGGCCATGGCGCCCTACGCGCCCGGCCCCGGCACGGTGCTGCCGCACACCACGCACGGCGGCCCGGGCCGCGCCGGCGGCGGCGAGGAGCTGGGCCAGTTCCGCGGCATGGCGCTCTACCAGCAGCGCGTGGCCCTCGAGGGCGACCGTGCGGCGCTCGACCGCATGTTCCCGCCCGCCACGCGCCCCGCGCAGGCCTAGCCGCACCCGCGAGCCCGCCCGGGCCCGCGCCTCAGGCAGCCGCCCCGGCGCGGCCGCACAGGGCACGCTCCTTGCTACGCTGGACCGTGCCCTCCTGGAGACGCCCCATGCGCACGCCCTTCCTCGCCTCGTGCCTCGTCCTGCTGGCCGCCTGCGGCGGCGGCGGCGGTGGCGGCGGCACGCCGCCCCCCCCGCCCGGGCCGCAGGTCATCGACCTGCCGGCCATCACCGCGGCCTCGGGCTGGGGCGTGGCCGCCAGCAGCGCCCTGCAGACGAATGTCGACCCGCTGTACGCAGGGGACATGCCGTCCAACCTCGAGGCGCGCGCCATCGTCAGCTTCGGGATCTCGAGCATCCCGGCCAACGCTGCCGTGACGGCCGCCGAGCTGCGCATCGTGCAGTCGGTGGTCGACGGCGCTCCCTACACCGACTTCGCATCGCTGGAGGTGGACAGCGTGGACATCGGGCCCGGCCTGGACGCCCCCGACCTGGCGGCAGGCGCCCTCTCCAGCGTGGGGGCGCTGCTGCCCTTCGACGCCTCGCTGGCCGTCAAGACGGTGGACGCGCTCGCGGCCGTGCTGGCCGACCGCATCGCCGGGCGCAACCAGACCAGCCTGCGCCTGCGCTTCGCGGGCAGCCCGAGCGCGGACAGCCAAGCCGACCGCGCAGGCTTCGCCATGCCCCTGGGCGACCCCGCACAGCTGCCCGTGCTGCGCGTCACCTACCAGCCCTGACCGCCCGCGCGCCGCGCGGCGTGCCATTCCGCGCGCCCGCGCCCGTCCTGCCCGACAATGGCGGCGCCCCCGGGCCCCGGAGCGCGCGCGTGACCGACGCACCCACCTCGCTGGACGCCCTCTTCCGCCCGCGCAGCGTGGCCATCGTGGGCGCCAGCCGCCAGGCGCGCACCATCGGCAACACGCTGGTGGCCAACCTCGTGGGCCACGGCTACGCCGGCACCGCCTTCCCGGTCAACCCGGCGGCCACCAGCGTGTGCTCGGTGAAGTGCTACCCCGACGTCGAGGCCATCCCCGACCCGGTGGACCTGGCCGTGATCGCGGTGCCTGCCGCGCGCGTGGCGGCGGCCGTGGAGGGCTGCGCGCGCAAGGGCGTGCGCGGCGTGTGCGTGATCAGCGCCGGCTTCCGCGAGGTGGGGCCGGCGGGCGCCGAGGCCGAGGCGCGCCTGGCCGAGACCTGCCGCCGCCACGGCATGCGCATGGTGGGCCCCAACTGCATGGGCCTGCTCAACGCGGAGGCCGGCGTGCGCATGAACGCCACCTTCGCCACCACCTTCCCGCGCCCCGGGCAGGTGTCGTTCCTGTCGCAGTCGGGGGCCATGGGCGTGGCGGTGCTGCAGCAGGCCGAGGACCTCGGCCTGGGCATGCGCATGTTCGTGAGCCTGGGCAACAAGGCCGACGTGTCGGGCAACGACCTGCTCACCTACTGGGAGCAGGACGAGGGCACGCGCGTGGGCCTCATGTACCTGGAAGACTTCGGCAACCCGCGCAACTTCATCCCCATCGCGCGCCGCTTCACGCGCAGGAAGCCGCTGGTGTGCGTCAAGGCCGGGCGCACGGCCGAGGGCGGGCGCGCCGCCGCCTCGCACACGGGCGCGCTGGCCGGCGCCGACGCCGCGGTGGACGCCCTGCTCGAGCAGACGGGCGTGCTGCGCGTGAACTCGGTGCGCGAGATGTTCGGCGTGGCGCAGGCGCTGGTGGCCTGCCCGCTGCCGCCCGGGCCGCGCGTGGCCCTGCTCACCAACGCCGGCGGGCCGGCCATCCTGGCCACCGACTACCTGGTGGCCAAGGGCCTCACGCTGGCCACCCTCGCGCCGGCCACGCAGCAGGCGCTGCGCGGCGTGCTGGTGCCCGAGGCCAGCGTGAAGAACCCGGTGGACATGGTGGCCGCCGCCGGGCCGCTGGAGGCCGGGCGCTGCATGGCGCTGCTCGAGGCCGACCCGGGCGTGGACATCGTGCTCTCGATCTACGTGCCGCTGCCCACGCAGGACCCGCTGGAGGTGGCGCGCGCGCTGTTCGGCCCCGAGCAGGCCGGCCCGCGCCCCAAGCCCGTGCTGCACGCCTTCCTGGCCACCGAGGCCGTGCTCGAGCGCGTCAAGGCGCTGGCGGGCGCACGCCACCCCGTCTACTCCAACGCCGAGGACGCGGTGCTGGCCGCGGTGAACCTCGTGCGCGCGCGCGCGCTGCGCGACGACGACCTGGGCAGCGCCGTGCGCGTGCCCGTGGCCGGCGAGCGCGCGGCGGCGCGGCTGGCGGCGGCGCCGGCCTCGGGCTGGCTCAAGGGGGCCGAGGCGCTGGCGCTGCTGGCCGACTACGGGCTGCCCGTGGTGCCCACGCGCAGCGCCAGCACGCCACCGCAGGTCGAGGAGGCCGCCGCGGCGCTGGGCGGGCCGGTGGTGGTCAAGCTCGACGGCGAGGCCTTCCTGCACAAGAGCGACGTGGGCGGCGTGGCCGTGGGGCTGGCCACGCCTGCGGCGGCGCGCGCGGCCGCCGAGGCCATGGCGCTGCGCGCGGCCCAGCACGCGCCGGGCGCGCCCTTCGGCTGGCTGGTGCAGCGCATGGCGGCCTCCGGCACCGAGCTGGTGCTGGGCATGAGCAGCGACCCCGTCTTCGGGCCGCTGCTGATGGTGGGCCTGGGCGGCGTCTACGTCGAGGTGCTCAAGGACGTGCGCTTCGGCCTCGTGCCGCTCACCCCCACCATCGCCGGCCGCATGCTGCGCCGCCTCAAGAGCTTCCCGCTGCTGCAGGGCGCGCGCGGCGCCCCGCCGGTGGACATCGCCGCGGTGGAGCAGGCGCTGCTGCGCCTGGGCCAGCTGGTGGAGGACCACCCCTCCATCCTCGAGTGCGACATCAACCCCATCGTGGCCCGGCCCGGCGGCGTCGAGGTGCTCGACGCACGCGTGCGCGTGCGCCGCTGAGGCGCGCGGCGTCCCTCAGCGGCCCGGCGCGGGCGGGGCGGGCGGCGCGTCGAAGGCCAGTGCGTAGGGCAGCGCCACCAGCAGCGTGCCGCCCACCACGTTGCCCAGCAGCACCGGCAGCACGTTGCCCAGCAGCACGGCGCCCACGCCCAGCGTGCCCGGCTCCAGCAGCGTGCCGGCGAAGGCCGGGTCCAGCGCCTGTACGCCCAGCGCCCACGGCAGCAGGAACAGGTTGGCCACCGAGTGCTCGAGCCCGAGGGCCACGAAGGCCGTCACCGGCAGCAGCACGGCCAGCACGCGGTCCGTCGTGCTGCGGGCACCGTAGGAGATCCACACCGCCAGGCACACGAGGCCGTTGCACAGCAGGCCCAAGACGAAGGCCTGGCCCGCGTCCAGCCGCACCTTGGCGGCCGCCGCCTGCAGCAGCGTGGTGCCCAGCGCACCGCCGCCGGCCTCGTGCGCGCGGGCGCACAGCAGCAGTGCAGCCGTGGCCAGCGCGCCCAGCAGGTTGCCCAGCAGCACCCAGCCCCAGCAGCGCAGCACCTGCAGCGCCCGCAGTCGCTTGCGCGTCCAGGCCATCACCAGCAGTACGTTGCCCGTGAACAGCTCGGCGCCCGTGCCCACCACCAGCACCAGCCCCAGCGCGAAGGCCAGGCCCGCCAGCAGGCGCCCCACGCCCCAGGGCAGGGCGCCGGAGCCCGTGGCCACGGTCAGCGAGAACCAGGCGCCCAGCGCGATGAACGCGCCGGCCAGCACGCCCAGCGCCAGCAGCTGGCGCGCCGGCGCCGCCGCCTTGCGCACGCCGGCCGCCTCGGCGGCCAGCGCCAGCTGCGGGCCCAGCGGGCCCTCGCCGGGAGCCTCGCCCGGCGTCCCGCTCACGCGCGCAGCGCGTCCAGGATGTCCAGCGTGCTGATCAGGCCCACCAACCGGCCCTGCTCCTCGACCAGCACGCGGTGCACCTTGTGCTTGCACAGCGCCGTGGCGATCTCCTTGAGGCCGGCGCCGCCGGGCACCGTGTAGACGGTGGCCGTCATGATGTCCTGCGCCGTCTCCTCGGCCTCGTCGGGCACCTCGAAGCTGTCGAAGTCCTCGTCGAGCGTCTCCTCGCTGGAGAGGTGGAAGAAGCCGTGGCCCCGGCGCGGGTGCGCGTCCTGGTCCTCGGCGTAGCGCTCCATGAGGTCGCTCACGCTCACCACGCCCACGATGCGGCCGGCCTCGTCCACCACGGGCGCGCCCGAGATGCTGTGCTCGGAGAGCGTGCGCTCCACCTCGGAGAGCGGCGCGGCGTAGGACACCGTCACCACCTTCGTGCGCATGATGTCCTTGGCCGTCACGAGCGCCCAGCGCTCGGCCGAGCGCGCCGCCGCGCGGCTGGGCGGCCACACGGTCTCGCCGCGGCGCACCGCGTGCACCGGCTGCGGACGGCCCTTGGCGGGCGGGGCCTTCACGGCGGCCTTCACGGCGACCTTGGGGGTGGCCTTGCGGGCGACCTTGCCGGCGGCGGGCTTCTTCGAGGCAGGCTTCTTGGCCACGGTGCGTCTCCCGGGGCGGCCCGATGCCGCCCACATGCTTTACCCTACGCCAAGGGCCTGCCCCCGTCGCCTCGCGCCCACAGCCTGCGCCCGGCGGCCGGCCCGGCCCGCAAGCCGGCCGGCTTGGGGCCTAGGTGGCGTGCAGCACGCCGGCCAGCAGCAGGGCGGCCACCGCGACAGCCAGCAGCAGCCGGTAGATGCCGAAGGCCCCCAGCCCATGGCGGCGCACCCACGCCAGCAGGAACGCCACGGAGAGCGCGGCCGACAGTGCCGCGGCCAGCACGCCCACGGCCAGGGCGGGCAGGCCGATCCCCTCCCACATGGCCGGGCCGCGGCTCAGGCACTTCCAGCCGGCCGCCGCCGCCAGAGTCAGCACGCCCAGCAGGAACGAGAACTCCACGGCAGCGGCCAGCGAGAGGCCGGCCACCAGCCCGCCCACCAAGGTGGCCAGGCTGCGGCTGGTGCCGGGCAGCAGCGCCGCGCACTGGAAGGCGCCCACCACCAGCGCGCCGCGCCAGCCCAGCTCGTGCAGGGCGCGGCGCCCGGGCAGGCCCGCAGCCCCCTCGGGCACGGGCTGGGCCTGCGGCAGGCGGGCCAGCGCCAGCAGCGCCACGCCGCCCAGCGCCCACGCCGCGGTGATGGGCCACAGGCCGTAGAGGTGGCGCTCGATGGCGCGCTCGGCGAACAGCCCCAGCGCCGCCGCGGGCAGGAATGCCAGCAGCAGCTGGCCCAGCAGGCGCAGGCCCGCGCGGTCGCGCCCCAGCGCGCCGGCCAGCAGCTGCACCAGCCGCGCGCGGTAGATGCCCAGCACGGCCAGGATGGCCCCGGGCTGCACCAGCACCACGAAGTCGGCCATGGCCTGGCTCGAGGGCAGGCCCAGCGCGCGCTGCGCCAGCAGCAAGTGCCCCGTGCTGCTCACGGGCAGGAACTCGGTCAGGCCCTCCACCACGCCCAGCACCAGCGCCTGCCACACCTCCAGCAGCGCAGAGGCCAGCGGCAGGCCGGGGCCCAGCAGGTGGTCAGGCGTCATGGCGCGAGTCTAGCGCGGCAGGGCGCGCAGCTTGCGTGGTAGGGTCCGCGGGCCATGCACGCGCCGCTGCCCCCGCTCGTGGACTCGCACTGCCACCTCGCCTGGCCCCAGCTGGCCGGGCAGCTGGACGCCGTGCTGGCACGCATGCAGCAGGCCGGCGTGCTGCAGGCGGTGGTGGTGGCCACCACGCCGCAGGACGCGCCCGCCACGCGCGACCTGTGCGCAGGCCGGCCCGGCCTCTTCCCCACCTGCGGCCTGCACCCCCACGACGTGCCTGCCGACGTGGACGGTGCGCTCTGCGAGATCGAGCGCCTGCACCTGGCGGGGCGCGGCACGTGGGTGGGCGTGGGCGAGACCGGGCTGGACTACTACCGCGAGCAGGTCGCGCGCGGGCCGCAGCAGCAGGCCTTCGCCGCGCAGCTGGCCCTGGCGCGCCGGCTGGACCTGCCCGTCATCGTGCACATCCGCGACCGCGACGGGCGCTGGGACGCCTACGACGACGTGGCGCGCCTGGTGGAGGCCGAGCCCGGGGTGCGCGGCGTCATCCACTGCTACACGGGCGATGCCGCGCACGCGCGCCGCTACCTCGACGCAGGCTTCGACATCTCCTTCTCGGGCATCCTCACCTTCCCGCGCGGCGAGAACGTGCGCGAGGCGGCGCGTGCCGTGCCCGCCGAGCGCACGCTGGTGGAGACCGACGCGCCCTTCCTGGCGCCGCTGCCCCACCGCGGCGCCACCAACGAGCCCGCCTTCGTCGCGCTCACCTGCCGCGCGTGGGCCCAGCTCAAGGGCCTGGACGAGGCAGAGGCGCGCACGCTGGTGGCGGCCGCGGCGCGCCGCCTCTTCGGCCTGCCGGCCCCGGCCGGCGCATAGCACCCTGCCGGCCCCGGCCGGCGCATAGCATGGCCCCCGTGAGCACGCCCGCGCCCAGTGCCGCCGACGTCGAGTCCTTCGCGCGCGACGTGCAGCGCCTGCGCGCGGCCGTGGCGGCCCGCATCGTGGGCCAGGAGGCCGCGCTGGAGGGCGCGCTGCTGTGCCTGCTGGCCGGCGGCCACCTGCTGGTGGAGGGCGTGCCCGGCACCGGCAAGACGCTGCTGGTGCGCACGCTGGCGCGCTGCCTGGACCTGCAGTTCGGCCGCGTGCAGGCCACGCCCGACCTGATGCCGGCCGACGTGCTGGGCACCCACGTGCTGGTGGAGGAGGGCGGGCGGCGCGAGCTGCGCTTCCGGCCCGGCCCGGTGTTCACGCAGGTGCTGCTGGTGGACGAGATCAACCGCGCCACGCCCAAGACGCAGGGCGCCCTGCTCGAGGCCATGGAAGAGCGCCAGGTGAGCAGCAGCGGCACGACGCTGCCGCTGCCGGAACCCTTCGTGCTGCTGGCCACGCAGAACCCCATCGAGATGGAGGGCACCTACCCGCTGCCCGAGGCCCAGCTCGACCGCTTCCTGCTGCACGTCACCGCCGTGGGCGCCTCGCCCGCCGAGCTCGAGCGCATCCTGGACCTCACCACGCAGGGCGCCCAGGCGCCCGTGGCCCCAGTGCTGGACGCCGCGCGCGTGCGGGCCATGCAGGCGCTCGTGCGCGAGGTGCCGCTGGGCGAGCGCGTGCGGCACTGGATCGCAGCGCTGGTCACGGCCACGCGCCCCGACCGGCCCGAGGCCGGCCCGCTGGCGCGCCGCCACGTGCGGCTGGGCGCCAGCGCGCGCGGCGCGCAGGCGCTGGCGCTGGCGGGCAAGGCCATGGCCCTGTGCGCGGGCCGCAGCGCCGTCTCGCGCGAGGACCTCGCGCGCATCGCGCCGGCGGCGCTGCGCCACCGCCTGCTGCTGGGCTTCGAGGCCGAGGCCGAGGGCGTCGGTCCCGAGGCCGTCGTGGCCGAGGCCCTCGGGCGCGCCGGGGCCCTCTAGGCCGGCGTCGCCGGGCTGCCCGGGGGGGCGCGCTGGGACTGCGCGTGGCAGCACGCCATGGCAGCACGCTGGGCGCGGTCCCGTGAGGTCCCCTGCGGCACCGTGCCCGCCCGGCTTGTGCGCCCCCCCGGCGGGGCCCTATGCTCGGGCGTGGCATGCGGGCGCGGCCCGCAGGGAGGTCCCATGAGGCTCGAGAAGTTCCGCTACGACGACATCGTGATCCTGAAGTTCACGGGCGAGTTCGACACCTTCAACCTGCCCGCCTTCAGCGAGCGCATCGACCGCATGATCGAGTTCGGCGACGTGAAGCTGGTGCTGGACATGCACCTGCTGACCTTCATCAACTCGGCCGCGCTGGGCTACCTGATCAAGACGCACCGCACGCTCGCCGCCAGGAAGGGCGAGATGGTGCTGGCCCGCCCCAGCAAGTTCGTGCGCCGCACGCTGGGCACGCTGGGCATGGACAGCATGTTCAAGATCTTCGAGACGGCCGAGGCCGGCGTCGCGCACTTCAAGCGCGGCACCGACGTGGGCCAGGTGCGGCTCGAGCACCCCGAGACCGACGAGGCCGGCCTCACCGGCAAGGTGCCGCTGCTGTGGCGCCCCGCCGAGGGCGGTGACGGTGCCAGCCAGGTCGGACGCATCGTGACGCTGCTGCAGGACGGCCTGGAGTTCCGCTGGGATGTGCCGCACGGGCCCAAGGCCGACCCCAAGGCCGCCGAGCACCTGCGCGCAGGCGCGCGCCTCAAGGTGAAGTTCCGCCAGCCCTTCGTGATCAAGGACTACTACTTCGAGATGGAGGTGGTGGTGCTCGAGGTCAAGCGCTCGACGGCGCCCGAGGAGGCTGGCCTGCTGCAGGTGCGCGTGCGCTACGACCGCATCGGCGACGAGGACCGCACCCACCTCGAGCAGTTCTGGCGCGACCAGGACGAGTGGAAGGCCCAGATCAAGGCGCGCTAGCGCGCCGCGGGCGCGAGTGCAGCCAGCGCCGCCGCCAGCTCGGCCTCCGTCACGTCCTCCACCACCTGCACGCCGTGCGTGCCCACGGGCAGCACGAACACGTGCCGGCCGGCCTTGCGCTTCTTGTCGGCCCCGGCCAGCGCCAGCACGCGCTCGCGGCTGGGCGCCTGCGCCAGCGCGATGGGCAGGCCCAGCCGGGCCAGCGCCGCGGCCTCGCGCGCGCGCACGCCGGGCGCCAGCACGCCGCGCGCCTCGGCCAGTGCCAGCGCGGCCAGCATGCCCAGCGCCACGGCCTCGCCGTGCAGCAGGCCCAGCCCGGCGCGCTCCAGCGCGTGGCCCAGCGTGTGGCCGTAGTTGAGGGCCCGGCGCGCGCCGTGGTCGCGCTCGTCGTGCTCGACAAGCCGCGCCTTGACCGCGATGGCGCGCTGCAGGGCCGCGGCCTCGAGCGCCGCCGTGGCGGGCACGCCGCCCGCCAGCAGCTCCAGCAGCCCGGCGTCGCCCACGAAGCCCGCCTTGCGCACCTCGGCCCAGCCGGCGGCGGCCTCGCGCACCGGCAGCGTCGCGAGCAGCTCGAGGTCGGCCAGCACCTCGCCGGGCGGGTGGAAGGTGCCCAGCAGGTTCTTGCCGCGCGCGTGGTTGATGGCGACCTTGCCGCCCACGCTGGCGTCGGCCATGGCCAGCACCGTGGTGGGCACGGCCACCCACGGGTGCCCGCGGTGGCAGGTGGCGGCCGCAAGTCCGCCCAGGTCCAGCGCCGCGCCCCCGCCCACCACCACCACCGGCTCCTCGCGCGTGAGGCCCAGCAGCACGTCCTGCGTGGCCGCCAGCACCTCGCGCTCCTTGCACGCCTCGCCCGGCGGCAGCACCACGCGCAGCAGTTCCACGCCCGGTGGCGCGGCCAAGCCCCCGGCGCGCTCCCAGAGCTGCGCCACGCGCCCGTCCACCACCCAGCCCGCGCGCCGCGCGCCCGGGGCCACGCTGGCGAGGGCATCGCCCAGCAGGTGGCGTGCACCGGCCGCCAGGCGCACGCGCGTGCCACGGCCCGGCAGGTGCACCCGCTCTTCCAGCACCGCCAGCCCGTCGGCCTGGCTCACGCGTCCGGCCCCGGCACCCTGCCTTCCGGCTGCGTGCCTCCCGGGGGCGTGCCCGGCGCCCGCTCGCCCGGCGAGGCCCCCGGTGCAGGCTCCGTCGCAGCCGTCCCCGCGCCCGTGCCCGCCCGGGCGCCGCCGCCGCGGCGCCACGACTGCTGGCGCTCCCGCCAGGCCTGCACCTCGCGGCGCTCGTTGCGCCTGAGCATCCACCAGCCCAGCCCGCCCAGCACGACCATGCCCAGCAGCACCAGCGCCACCACGCCCGCGCCGCCGCCCTTGCCCACGGGGTAGGGCTGCACGTCCAGCACGATGAACAGCGGCATCGTGAGCTTGGCGTAGCCGCCCTCGGCCGAGCCCTGCGAGCGGTCGAAGGTGTAGTTCTTGACGAAGATGCCGTAGACCCACACCCGCTGGTCGAGCTTGCGCCAGTCCTCGCAGCCGAACTCCTCCCAGGCGAAGGGGCTCAGGCAGGGGATGACGTTGTTGCCGTACCAGTCCGACCACAGGTAGAGGTGCTGCAGCTGGTTCACGCCCCAGCGGTTGGGCCGCACGCCATCCCAGTCGTCCCGCAGCACGCGACCCACGAGGCCCGAGGTGCGCCAGGCCTTGCCCCGCGCGTCGGTGGTCCAGGGCCGGGGCGCCTCGGCCGTGCGCAGCCCCGCCTCCTCGCTCCAGCGGTCGAAGGCGTCGCGCTCCCACTCGCGCACCGGCAGCGCGCCCGAGTCGAGCTGGGCACGCACCCAGGCATGGCCCTTGAGCTGCAGCCACTGCAGCAGCTCGAAGATGACCGGGTCGTCCATGCGCGCCGTGCCAGCGAAGAAGCGGTCGTCCACCTTGTCGAAGGCGGCCTCGGTGGGGTCGGCGATGGGGTCGGCCGGCGGGTCGACCTGCCGGCGGAAGTGCGAGGCCAGCACCACGGGCGTGGGCTCGGCCAGTGCCACCTGCCCCAGCGTGCCCGTGCGGCGCTGGGCCACCACGCCGCGCACCAGCGCGCGGTCGCCCACCTGCAGCTCGACGGGCGCCAGCGGCCAGGCATCGGCCGGCGCGCCCGAGCCGGGCTCGTTGCTGGAGCCGACACGCACCACCACCACCTGCCCGCCTTCCTTGCCCTCGAGCACCAGCGCCCACAGCGTCTCGAGCTCCGAGCGGTACTCGCTGCGCGAGAGCGCCGTGATGCGCCCCTCGACCTCGACGTGCCGGCCCAGCGCCTGCGGCCAGGGCTCACGCGCGAGGCTCGCCGGCTCCACCGTCACCGGCGCCTCGGCCAGGCCCTGGCCCAGCAGCGTGCGCAGCTGCTCGAGGGCCTGCGGCTGGAAGGCCTGCCGTCCGGCCTCGTCGTCGCGCACGAGGCCCTCTAGCCGCGCGCGGTCGAGCGCCGCGCGCAGCGGGGCCTCCTCGGGGCGCTGGGCGGCCTGCGGCAGCTCCTTGCGGCCCGGCAGGCGGTCGCAGCTGCGCATGCCCACGATGGCGCCGCCCAGCACGAGCATGCTGGCCAGCATGGCGGCGAAGCGCCGCCGCTCGCGCTGGGTCATGCCCGACTGCTGCGCCTGCTTGAGGTTCTCGAACATGGCAGTCCTGCCGCGGGTCCGGGTCGGGCGGCTGCCGCAGCCTACCACGCAGCAGGCGCTGCCCCCGTAGCATCCACGCGCCCATGAGCCTCCCCTCCCGCATTGCCGGCCGCGCGGACGTGGAGCGCATGCTGGCCGCCAGCGCGAACTTCGAGCAGGCCATGCCGGCCAGCAGCGCGGCCTTCGACCTGCTGCGCATGCAACGCCTGCTGGAGGCCCTGGGCCACCCAGAGCGCGAGCCGCGCACCTGGCACGTGGCCGGCAGCAAGGGCAAGGGCAGCACGGCGCGCATGCTCGCCGCCGGCCTGCGCGCGGCGGGCCTCGGGCCCGTGGGCCTGACCACCTCGCCGCACCTCGCCGACCTCGCCGAGCGCATCGAGGTGGATGGGCGTGCGCTGGAGGACGAGGCGCTGTGCCGCGCCTTCGACCGGCTGGCGCCGTGGCAGCAGGCCACCCACGGCGGGCGGCTGGCGCCCACCTTCTTCGAGCTGGTCACGGGCGCCGCGTGGGTGGCCTTCCGCGCGCGGGCCTGCCGCAGCGTGGTGCTCGAGACGGGGCTGGGCGGCCGGCTGGACGCCACCAACGTGTGCCGCCCCGAGGGCACGGCCATCACGACCATCGAGCTCGAGCACGTGGCCCTGCTGGGCGACACGCTCGAGGCCATCGCTGGCGAGAAGGCCGGCATCCTCAAGCCGGGCGTGCCCTGCGCCACGGCCACCACGGGCGCGGCCCTGCGCGTGATCGAGCAGCGCGCGCAGGCGCTGGGCGCGCCCCTGCTGCGGCTGGGCCAGGAGATCGAGTTGCACGACGTGCGTCCCGGCGGCCCCCTGCGCACCTGTGCACAGGTCGCGGTGCTGGGCCAGCGGGTGGACCTGGACTTGCCGCTGCTGGGCGCGCACCAGGCACGCAACGCGGCGCTGGCCACGGCACTGCTGCTGGCGGCGGGCCTGCCGGCGGCGGCCGTGCGCGAAGGCCTCGCAGGCGTGCGCCTGCCGGCCTCGCTGGAGCTGTTCGCGGGCCGGCCCGACGTGCTGCTGGACGGCGCGCACACCGAGGCCTCGGCCCGTGCGGCGGCCGAGGCCGTCGAGGCCGCCTTCCCGGGACGGCCGCGCGTGCTGCTGCTGGCACTGCTGGAGGAGAAGCGCGTCGAGGCCATCCTCGACACGCTGCTGCCCGGCGCGCAGGCCGTGGTGGCCAGCGGCGCGCCCACGCCGCGCGCGCTGGCCGCCGGCGCGCTGGCCCTGCGCGCCCGGGCCCGCGCCGCGCCGGGGCAGGCGGTGCACGCCGTGGACGAGCCGCTGGCGGCACTGGCGCACGCGCGCGCGCTGTGCCCGCCCGGCGGGCTGGTGCTGGCCACGGGCAGCCTCTCCCTCGCCGGTGCGCTGCGCAGCGCCCTGCTGCGCGAGCAGGGCCCTCCGGGGCCGGGCCCGGCCCGCGATGGCGGCCCGGCCTACGGCGCCGGCGGCTCCATGGTCTCGAGGATCTTGAGGTAGGAGTCGTAGCGGAAGGCCGCCACGCGGCCCTCCTCCACCGCCTGCTCCACGGCGCAGCCCGGCTCGTGCGTGTGGCTGCAGTCGGGGAAGCGGCAGTCGCGCCCGGCCTGCGCCAGGTCGGGGAACAGCCACGTGAGCTCGCGCGCCGGCACCTGGAAGAGCCCGAACTCGCGCACGCCGGCCGTGTCGATCACTGCCCCGCCGGCGGCCAGCTCCACGTGGGTGGCAGCCGAGGTGGTGTGCGTGCCGCGCCCGCTGACGGCGTTCACCTCCCCCACGGCCAGCGTGAGGCCCGGCTCCAGCGCGTTGAGCAGCGACGACTTGCCCACGCCGCTGTGCCCCGTCACCACCGACACGCGCCCCACGAGGCGCGCGCGCAGCGGGGCGAGGCCGGCGCCGGTGCGGGCGCTCACGGGGAACACCGCCACGCCCAGCGCGCGGTAGGTGGCCGCCTCCGGCGGCTCGGCCGGCGCGAGGTCCATCTTGTTGATCACCAGCAGCGGTTCCAGCCGGCTCCAGGCCACCACCGCCAGCAGCCGGTCCACGAGCGCGGGATTGAAGGCCGGGTCGGCGGCCGAGGCCACGATCAGCACCTGGTCGACGTTGGCCGCCAGCACGTGCTCGACGCGCCCCTTGTGGGCCGCCGGCCGCGAGAGCATGCTGCGTCGCGGCTGCAGACCCACCACCTGGGCGCCGCGCGCGCCGTCCAGCCGCACCTGCACCCGGTCGCCAGCCGCCACCGGCGTGCGCTGGCCCGTGCGCCCGCGCAGGTGCAGCCGGCCCGCCACGCTGCAGAACACCTCGCGCCCGCCGCCGGGCACGCCGGCGTGCGAACTGTCCAGCCGCACCAGCGCGCCGCGCGCGTCCACGCGCGCCACCGTCCCGTCGAGCAGTGCTTCCTCGCTCATCGAGCCAGGCGCCGCGAGAGCACGCCCAGCACCAGCCCAGCGGCCACGGCCGCATTGAGCGACTCCACCTCGGGGCGGATGGGGATGCCCACGCTGCCGGTGGCCGCGGCGCGCGCCGCCGCGGAGGGCCCAGAGCCCTCGCTGCCCACCACCAGCACCAGCCCGGGCGGCACCTGCTCGGTGGCGAACACGTCGTGCCCGCCCTTCTCCAGCAGCCACACGGGCCGGCGCGCGGCCGCCAGCGCCTGCGCGATGGCCTCGCCCCCCGCGCGGGCGAAGGGCAGGCGCAGCGCCAGGCCGGCCGAGGCGCGCAGCGCCTTCACGCCCAGCGGGTCGGCGCTGCCGGCGCCCACCAGCAGCCCCGCCGCCCCGAAGGCCACGGCCACGCGCACCACCGCGCCCACGTTGCCCGGGTCCTGCACGCCGTCGAGCCAGGCCAGCAGGCCGGGGCGCTGCAGCAGGCGCTCGAGCGGCTCGGCGGTGTCGGCCACCACCGCCAGCACGCCCTGCGGCGTGACGGTGTCGCTGGCGCGCTCGAGGTCGGCACCGGCCACGCACAGCACGGGCACGCCCGCCGTGGCCGCCGCCGCCTGCAGGCTGCCCGCCGTGGCGCCGTCCAGCCCGTCGGCGAGGTAGAGCTCGCGCACGACGCCCGCGCCCAGCGCGTCGCGCACCGACTTGGCGCCCTCCAGCAGGTGCAGGCCGGGCTCGCCGCGGCCGCGGGCAAGGTCTTGCAGGCGCCGGCGCTGGGCATGGGTCAGCGACATGCCGCCTCCGTCGCCTGCGGGCCGGCGGCGGCCAGCGTGCGCAGCGCCTCCAGCGCGCGCACGAGGTCGCCGGGCAGCGGGCTCTCCAGCGCCAGCGGCGCGCCCGAGACGGGGTGCTCCAGCTGCAGGCGGTGGGCGTGCAGGGCCAGGCGGTCCAGCAGCAGATCCTCGCCGCCAGCCCGCGGCGCGAGGTCGCAGCGCCACAGCGGCCGCAGGCTGCCGTACAGGTGGTCGCACAGGATGGGGTGGCCCAGGTGCGCCATGTGCACGCGCAGCTGGTGCGTGCGGCCCGTGAGCGGCGAGAGCTCGAGCAGGGCGTGGCGCCGGAAGCGCTCGCGCACGCGCCAGCGCGTGCGCGCCACCTGCCCCTGCGGGTCCACGCGCATGTGCAGCAGGGTGTCGCCGTCGGGATCCTGCGCCAGCGGGGCGTCCACCTCGCCCGACTCGCCGCGCGGCGCGCCCTCCACGATCGCGAGGTAGGTCTTCGACACGCGCCGCTGGGTGAACAGCTCGGTGACGGCCGCGTCCACGACGCGGTCCTTCACCACCAGCACCACGCCGCTGGTGTCCTTGTCCAGCCGGTGGCCCAGCCGCGGCACGACGTCGTCGCGGCGCCCGGTGCGCGGGTAGCGCGCGTGCAGCTTGTTGATCAGCGTGCCGTGGCGGATGCGCCCCACCGGGTGCACGGTCATGCCGCTGGGCTTGTCGATGGCCAGCAGGCGCTCGTCCTCGTAGAGCACCACGAGGTCGCTGCCGTCTTCCAGCTCGGGCGCGGCCGGGTCGCGCGGCAGGCTCACGGCCACCGACTGGCCCTCGCGCACGCGCTGGCTGCCCTTGGCCGGGCGGCCGTCCACGGTCACCTCGCCGCGCTCGAGCATGCGCTGGAAGCGCGTGCGGCTGCGCCAGGGGAAGTGCGCGCGCAGCAGCACGTCTAGGCGCGCGCCGTGCTCGGGCAGGTTCACGGTGAAGGTGAACGCGCCCAGCGGGCGGGCGAGGTCGGCGTAGGAGCGCTCCAGGCGGGGCATGGCGCCATCATGCCCCGGCCCGGCGCGGGATCACGATCGCATCCCCGCGCACAGGGCCACGGCCAGGCTGCCGAAGGCCACCGTGGGCATCCAGGCCAGCACCAGCGGGTGCACCGTGCCCAGCGAGGCCAGGTCGGCGCACACGCGCGAGGCCCCGAAGTAGAGCGCGGCCATGCCCAGCGCGCCGGCCAGCCCCGGCAGCACGCTGCCGCGGCCCAGCCGCACGCACAGCGGCAGCACCAGGCCCAGCAGCACCAGCGTGGAGATGGGCAGCGTCCACTGCTCGTGGTGGCGCACGGCCAGCGCCGGGTTGCCCGGGTGGGCGCGCATCAAGGCCTCGCTCTGCTCGAAGGACAGGCCCAGGCTGTTGTCAGCCTCGCACAGGATCTCGACCAGCTCCAGGCGGCTCACCAGCGGCGCCACGCTGCCCGGCTCCAGCGGGTAGCTGTAGCGGCCCGCGTCCTCGCCCTCCATCGGGATGCGCACGCCACCCTGCGTGGCCACCCAGCCGGCCGGCGACTCGCGCCAGGCCAGCTCGGGGTAGCGCAGCAGTTCCACCAGGTGCCCGTCGGCGTCGCGGCGCGTCACCCACGCATCCTCCAGCCGCTGCTTGATGGGCAGGAAGGCCGCCGCCGAGAGCCGCACCGAGCCCGCGCCCGGCGACTCGAGGTCGTGCACGTGCGGCACCTGCGGGATGCGGTCGGGCTGGCGCTTGGTCAGCAGGCGGCCCAGGGCCTGGTTGTGGCGGCTCAGCTGCGGCACCACCGTGGCCTTGGCCGCCAGCATCAGCCCCACGATGAGCAGGCCGGCCAGCAGGATGGGCCGCACCACCCGGCGCATGGGCACGCCGGCGGTCACCAGCGCCACCAGCTCCTGGTGGCGCGCCAGCCGGGCCAGCGCGAAGGCCGCCGCCATGGGCACGGCCACGGGCAGGATGCGCAGCCACAGGAAGGGCACCAGCGTGCCGTAGAACTCGAGCAGGGCCACCACGGGCGCGTAGCCGGCCTCGGCCACCTTGTCCCAGTTGCGGTTGAGCAGCTTGAGCCGCTCGGCCAGGTCGATGAGCACGACGATCAGGGTGAAGTACAGCAGCACGGCCCCGAAGGCCGCCAGGAAGGCGCGCAGCACGTACCCGTCATGCTTGCGCCAGGGCATCACCGGCGCCACGCCCAGGCCAGCAGCGCCAGCGAGAGGCCGCCCAGCACCGTCACCGGCGACCACATCGCCACCCAGGCCGGCAGCGGCAGCGCCGCGGCCAGGCCCGAGGAGGCCAGCATCAGCGGGAAGAACACGAGCGTGGCCGGCAGGAAGGCCAGCACGAAGTCGCGCACGCGCCGCCCGCTGGGCGGCAGCAGCAGCGCCACGGCCAGCGCGAACAGGCCCATGGGCAGCGGCGCGCAGCCCAGCGCCAGCCGGCCGTGCAGCACCACCTCGGCGTCGCGCACCGGCGAGCGCACCACCGGGCCGCGCTCCATCACGTAGAGCAGGTCGCGCATGTCCATGTCGCGCGCGCGCGCCGTGAAGCGGTCCAGCCGCAGGAACTCAAGGAAGGGCGTCGAGCCGCCCAGCTGCTGCACCTGCGCGAGGCGCAGGTCTTGCCCCGTGGCGCCCACCACCTCGGCCTCGCCCCCCTCGCCCACCTGCACCAGGCAGCCCTGCTCCAGCTCCAGGCCCAGGCTGCTGCCCTCGCCCTCCTGGTGGAACTGGCTCAGCGCCAGGCGCTCGGCGAGCACCTTGGTTTCCAGCCGGCCCGTCGCCGCGTGGCGGCGGTCGAGCTCCACGCCGTGGAAGGCCCCGTCGGCGTAGCGGTCGAAGGAGAGGCGCAGCGAGCCCAGCATCACGCTGCGCTCGGCCCCCGAGAGCGAGGACAGGAAGCGCTCGACGTGGTCGCGCGTGCCCTCGCGCACGTCGCGCTGCGCGTGCGGGGTCACCCACGCCGACAGGCCCATGCCCAGCACCCCCAGCACGGCGCTCAGCGCCAGCACCGGCACCGCCACCGTGCGCACGTGCACGCCCGCCGTGCGCAACGAGGTGAGCTCGTGGTCGTTCACCCAGCGGCCCACCGTGAACGACACGGCCGCCAGCCAGCCGAAGGGCAGGCTGTAGCCCAGCGCCGGCGGCAGCAGGCTGGGCACCAGGTCCCACAGCAGGCTGGAGCCCAGCGCGCCGCCGGCCCGCGCCAGCAGCTGCACCGCGAAGCCGGTGAACAGCAGGGCCGTGAGCACGCCCACGGCGAGCACGGCCATCACGGCCAGCTCGGCAAGCAGGGCGCGCTGGACGCGGAGCAACGGGGGATGCATCCCGCCCCTACGATAGGGGAC
>JBJTIJ010000477.1:0-4192 GCA_046094945.1 Planctomycetia bacterium
GCAGCGCGCGGAACAGCACGTAGGCCAGCACCAGCACGCCCAGCCAGCCCGCCACCAGCCACGGCGCGCAGGGCAGCATCACGCCGGCCGCGCTGGCGAAGCCCTTGCCGCCGCTGGGCCGGCCGCGCGCCAGCGTCAGCCACGGGTTGAGCGCATGGCCGGCCACGCAGCACACGCCGGCGGCCAGCACGCTGGACTCGGGGGCGCCCGCGGCGCGCGCACCCAGCACCGCCGCCACGCCCTTGAGCAGGTCCAGCAGCAGGGCCAGCACGCCCAGCCCGCGCGAGCGCGACACGCGCAGCGAGTTGAGGGCGCCCACGTTGCCGCTGCCCTCGGCGGCAAGGTCCTTGCCCGTGCGCCAGCGCACCAGCAGCCACGACCAGGGGATGGAGCCCAGCAGCCAGGCGCCGGCCAGCACGAGGAAGGTGACGAGGAAGGGGCTCACCGTGCAGGACGGCCGGGGGCGAGGCCCTCCACGAAGGCGCGCACCTCCCGGGCAGCCTCGGCGGCCGCGTCCTGGTGGCTGCTGTGCCCGGCGCCCGGCAGGCCCACCCAGCGGCCGCGCGGCAGGCGCCGCAGCACGTCCTCGCCCACGCGCCGCTCGAAGGTGCGGTCCTGGAGGCCCCACAGCACCAGCACGGGCTGCTCGATGGCGGCCTCCTCGGCCGCCAGCCGCTCGGCGGCGGGACCGTCGCGCGTGAGGCCGTCCTGCTCCAGCGGCTGGAAGCGGCGCAGCATGGCCTGCGCGGCGTGGCGCGTGGACGGCCGGCCCAGCAGGTCCTCGATGCGGCGTGCTTCTTCCTCCAGCGCGCTGGCGCGCCCGGCCAGGGCGTTGTCGATCACGCCCTCGCGCACGCGCTTGCGCAGCAGGCCCAGCCGCTCGCCCAGCCCGACCTCGAAGTCGGTCAGGTGCGTGAGGTCCACGAACATCTGCTGGCGCGTCGAGAGCGCGATGTCGGCCGGGTTGAAGAGCACGGCGCCCTCGATGCGCGCCAGCAGGGGCCCGTGGCGGGCGTGCAGGCCCGTGTCGGCCAGCGCGCGCAGCACCACCGCGCCGCCCAGCGAGTGGCCCAGCAGCACGTAGGTGGGGCTGCGTCCCTCGCGCGCCTCCAGCGCCTCGAGGGCCGCCAGCGTGTGCGCCGCCAGCCACGTGGGCCCGTAGGCGTGCTCCGGGGCGCTGTGCGGGTCGGGGCCCGTGCTGCTGCCGGTGCCCGGCGGGTCCACCAGCAGCAGGTCGCAGGCCCCGTCGAGCGCGCCGACGAGGAAGCGCCACGTGTCGCCGGTGGCCAGCAGGCCCGGCTGCAGCACCAGCGTGGGGCGCCCGCCGGCCCCAGGCGCGCTGCCGCGCACGCGCGTGAGCAGCAGCTCGGCCGGCTGGCCCCCGACCTCGACGGGCACGCGCAGCGCCTCGCGGGGCGTGCGGTCCCACGCGGCACGCAGCGGGGCGTAGGGTGCCACGCGCGTCTCGCTGGCCAGCCGCGGGGCCGTGCAGGCTGCCAGCAGCGCCGCGGCCGCAGCGGCCGCCAGCAGGCGCGGGGCGGCGGGCAGGGGGCGCGGCGGGCGCATCCCAGAGACATACCGTGCCGAGCCCGGCCTGCCCACGCGCAGGGCGGGTGCGCCGGACGGGTGCGCTGGCCGTCGCTAGGGCGCCGGCGCCGGCTCCTCGCGCACGATCCACGACTCGCGCAGGCCGATGCCCTTCATCACCATCGGGCCGCGCCGGTCGCACAGGATGCGGGCCGAGATGCGCTCGCGCGCCTGGTCGCTGACGGTGACCCGCCCGGGCACGCCGTGGGCCTCCATGCGGGCAGCCACGTTCACGGTCTCGCCCCACAGGTCGTAGGTGAAGCGGGTGCGGCCCAGCACGCCGGCCACCACCGGCCCCACGTGCACGCCCACGCGCATCTGCAGGCCCATGCGCTGGGCCGCACGCAGCATGGCCTGCCCCGTGCGCACGGCACGGTAGGCCGCGTCGCCGCGCCCGTCGAGGCCGCCGACGGCCATGTACGAGTCGCCGATCACCTTGATCTTCTCCAGGCCGTGGCGCTCCACCTCGTGGTCGAAGTCGGTGAACAGGTCGTTGAGCAGGCCCACCAGCTGCTCGGCCGGCAGCTGCGCGCTCAGCTCGCTGAAGCCGACGATGTCGGCGAAGAGCACCGAGACGGCCGCGTGGCGGTCGCTGACGTGGCGCCGGCCCTCGGCCAGCTGGCGCGCGACGTGGGCCGGCAGCATGTTGGACAGCAGGGCGCGGCTGGCGCGCTCGGAGCGCAGGGCGCGCACGGCCAGCCAGGTGGCCAGCAGGCCCACCGTGACCCACGCCCAGTGCTGGTGGCTGGCCCGGTCCTCCAGCACCGCCCCGGGCAGCCAGGCCCTCAGGCGCCAGGGCCGGCCGGCCAGCTTGAGCGGCATGTCGCTGGTGAGGCCATCGGGGGCCTCGGTGGCCCGGCCCGCGGGGAACAGCCGCAGCGGGGCCGCGCCGCCCAGGTCGTCCAGCATCAGCTCCAGCCCGCTGGACTCCGTGGGCAGGCAGCGCTCGAGCAGGTCGTCCACGTCCAGCACGGCCGAGGCCACGCCCATCTCGTGCCGGTCCGAGGGGTCGCGCACGGCCTGCGTCAGCAGCAGGCCCGGCACGCCGCCCATCTCGGGCAGGCGCGTGAGGCCCGCCGCCGCCACCGGCGTGTAGCCCAGCAACGCCAGGCGCACCGCGTCGGCCCGCAGCGGGTCGCTGGCGATGTCGAAGCCCAGCACCGGGTCGGTGCCCTCGCCCGGCTCGACGGCCGCCAGCACCACGTAGGTGTCGCGCTCGCCCGCCGGCACGAGCCGGCCACGCGCGTCGCGCTCGGTGATGAAGTAGCCCGGCTGGCAGGCGCGCTGCGCTTCCTCGAAGGCCGCGCGCTCGTGGCCGCGCACCACCACGCTCCACGACAGCCCCTGCAGGGCCGGGTTGTGCTCCATCTCGGCCTGCGCGTAGGTGCTGGCGATGCGGTCGTCGGGCGTGAGCGCGGCCAGGTGGTTGGCGTAGCCGGCCAGCACGTGCGCGCTGCGCTCCAGCTCGCGCTGCGCCGCCGAGAGCGCGCCCAGGGCCTCGGAGGCGAACACGCTGCGCTGCCGGGTCTCGTCCTGCAGGTGCACCACGAGGCCGGCTGCCAGCGAGGCGCACAGGCCCACCAGCAGCACGCCCGCCTCCAGCAGGCTCGAGGCGCGCAGCAGGCCGCCCTCGCCTGCGCGGCGCGCGGCGCGCGGAGCGTGCGTCGCCGGCGTGCTGCTCGACGTGCCGGCGGCTGCACGCGCAGGCGCACTCGCGGGCGAGCTGGCCGGTGCCGTCGCAGGTGCACTGGCGTGCGCAGCGTGCGCGGACGGGGCCGGCGCGGCCTGCGGCCAGCGGCGGGCCGCGGGGGCCGGGCTGGCGGCGGCGCGGCTCGCGGGCTCGGGCGCTGCCGGGGCGAGCGCGAGGGGGGTCGCGTGCTCCCAGGAGGTGCCTGCCGGCGGCCGGGTCATGCCTACCCATCGGATGCCGAACGGGCGCGACTCAAGCGCGCCCGCCGGGCCCGCCACGCAGGCGGCCCGCGCGCCTGCGGCGGGTGGCGTGCGGGGCCCCTGGCGGCGCTGGCGGGCGCCCGGGCGAGGGGCGTCGCCGATGACAGGCTGGCCCGTTGACCGCCTCGCGGCAGCCCCTAGGGTGGGCCTCGCATCCAGAGCGGTCCTCCCGTGGGGGAGGGCCCGCCAGCCTGGCCGGGAAGGCCAAGGTGGCTGCTCCCGGCGACTGGCGCCGGGGGGATGTGCGCGGGGCCAAGGCCCCAAGCGAACCAACCTTCCGGCGACGGCGCGACGGCGCGCCGACGCATGTCCCGCCCGCGTCGCTCGCCCGTCGTCCTGCGCAGCCCGGCCCACGCCGGCTTGGCGGGCGGCTGGGGGGTCGGCCCGGGCAGCCCTCGTCCACAGGAGGCCCCATGCCCCGAGCTCCCCGAACCAAGCGCACGCCGGCCGCGGCCGCGCCGTCCGCCCCGCAGTCGCCGGCCGCCGCGCACTCGCCCGCCAGCACGCCCGCGACCTCCACGGTGCCCCCGTTGCCCGCCCGGCCCGTGCCGGCCGCGGCGCCCGCGCCCAAGGCCGCGGGGGCGCACGGGCTGCCTGCGCGCGCGCCGCTGACGTCGGTGCGCACCCGTCCGCTCGGGCGGGCGGGCTGGGGCGG
>JBJTIJ010000478.1:0-3598 GCA_046094945.1 Planctomycetia bacterium
CCCGCTGGCCCAGGCCGGCGACCTGCCCGGGCTGCGCCTGGGTGCCGGGCGCGCCGACGAGGCCGCCCGCGCCGAGCGCCGCGCGGCCGATGCCCAGCTGGTGGCGCGCGCGCTCAAGGGCGACCCTGATGCGTTCGGCACGCTGGTCGAGCGCTACCAGCGGCAGGTCTACTGGGTGGCCTACGACATCCTGCTGGACGCCGAGGAGGCGCGCGACGTGGCGCAGGAGACCTTCCTGCGCGCGCACGCCGCGCTGGCCGCCTTCGACCCGTCGCGTGACCTGCTCAACTGGCTCTACCGCATCGCGCGCAACCTGGCCATCGACGCACACCGCCGCCGCCGCCGGCGCGCCACGCCCACCGACGACCTCACCGAGGTGCCGGAGGCCTCCGGTGCCTCGGCCACCGAGCAGGTCGATGCGGCGGCCGAGGCGCGCCACCTGCGCGCGAAGGTAGACGCCGTGCTGGCCGACCTGCCGCCTGACTACCGGCTCGCGCTCACCCTGCGCGAGATGCACGGCATGACCCCGCTGGAGATCGCCCGCGTGACCGACTGCTCCTACCCCACCGCTCGCTGGCGCGTGCACCGCGCACGGGCCATGTTCCGCGCGGCGTGGGAAGCGCGGCACGGCGCGCCGCCGCAGCTGGGTGGCGAGGCATGAGCACGATGCGTACGCCCCACGTCCCCGTGCGCTGCGACGAGCCCGTGCGCTGCGACGAGCTGCCGGCCCGCCTGCGCGCGCTCGAGCACGCCGCCGGCGATGGTGCCAGCCTCGCCGGCCTGCAGGCCCTGCGCGCGCACGCGGCAGCCTGCCCCGCCTGCCAGCTCGCGCACGCGCGTGCGCTGCAGGCGCTCGAGGGCCTGTGCACGCTGCGTGCGCGGCCCGTGCCCGACGGGGCCCTCGACGGCCTGCGCGAGCGCGTGCTGGCCGGCGTGGCCGCCGGCGCCAGCGCGGGCATGAGCCCCGCCTTCCTGGATGCGCCCGTGGCCCTGGCCCGCTGGCGCATGGTGGGCGTGGCCGCCAGCGTGCTGTTCCTGGCCGGCGCCGGGCTCATGGCCGCAGGCGTGCTGGGCGTGACGCCGGCCCCCACGGGCCGCGAGCGCGACCTGCGTGACACGCTGCTGCCTCCGCTGGCCGGGCCCAGCGGCGTGCGCACGGGCCCGCGCGCGTCCGGTGACGACGTGCTGCAGCCCGTGCTGCTGCCCGGGCACGGCGTGCGCGGCTACTACCTGCAGCCGCTGCGCGTGCGCGGCGGCCGCCTGCCTGCGGCGCCGGCCAGCGAGTCGGGAGACTGATGCGTCGCGCGCGCCTGCTGGCGCTAGGCCTGGGTGCGCTGCTGCCGGCCCACGCGGCGTGGGCCGACGAGCCGGCCGGCCCCACCCCGGCTGCCTTGCGCGGGCCCGCGCCGGCGCCCGAGGCGGCCCCGGCCCGGCCTGCCGTCGATGGCAGCCTGTCGCTGGCCAGCCTGGCGCGGCACGTGCTGCCCAGCGTGCTGATGGTCGAGGTGAGCGCGCCGGGCCGGCCGCGCGAGACGCGCCACGCCGTGGTGGTGGACGACGCCGGCTGGCTGGTGATGGCAGGGCCCACGCTGGGCCCAGCCGACCAGGTGAGCGTGCGCGTCGGGCCCGGCGAGTACGTGGCGGCTGCGCCCGTGGGCAGCGATGCGGGCACGGCGCTCACGCTGCTGCAGCTGGCCCAGCGCCGCGAGGGCCTGCGCGCCATCGCCCTGCCGGCGGTGGAGCCGCGCCGGCTGCTGCCGCCCGCGCCGGAGGTGGGCAGCAGCGTGGTGATGGTCACGGGCTCGGGGGCCGTGGCGCGCAGGCTGCCGCGCGCCAGCGAGCGCCAGCGCGTGATCGTGGACGCTGCCCACGGCAGCACGGAGCGCGCCACCGGGCTGCTCGAGGCCGCCCTGGCCAGCGTGGCCACCGACGTGGGCTCGCCGTGGGTGGACAGCCAGGGCCGCTGCGTGGCCTTGCTGGTGGGCGGCGTGGCGGAGGCCCCGCTGGAGGGCGAGAGCCCGCCGGAGGGCATCGAGCTGCGCGTCGAGCCCGTGGCCGCGCATGCCGTGCCCGCCACGGTGGTGGCCCTCGTGTGGCGGCTGCTGCGCGAGCACCGCAGCGTGCCGCGCAGCCGCCTGGGCGTGCGCTCGCGCCCGGCCGGCGAGGCGCTGCGCGAGCACGGCGGTGGCGGCTGCGGCGGCATCGAGGTCAACAGCGTGGACGAGGGCGGCCCGGCCGCGCGCGCCGGCGTGCGGCCCGACGACCTGCTGCTGGCGCTCGACGGCGTGCCGCTGCGTGCCGGCGCGGCACTGGGCGATGCGTTGCTCCCCTACCGGCCGCTGGACACGGTGCGCCTGACGTTGCTGCGCCGCGGCGAGCGGCTGGAGGTCGAGGCGCTGCTGGCCCGCCGCTGAGCAGCGCGCGCCCGCGCACGACCGGGGCGCGAGGCCGGTGCGGGGGCGCGGCGTGCCCGCGGAGCCTGTGCGCTAGCGCGCGGGCGCGCGCAGGGCGGCCTGCACGGCCGCCTCGACCACGGCGGCCGACACGCGCTGGTACTGCACCAGCAACGGCTTGCGCGTCGCCTCGCCCGCCAGCAGCACCGTGGTGGGCACGTAGGCCATGTAGTACTTGCGCACGAGGCGCTTGTCGGCCTCGCCCAGCGTGCTGGCCGCGCCCACGTCCACGGGCACCACGTCCACCGTGCTGCCCAGGCGCACCAGCAGCGGCACCAGCTCGGCCGCCTGCAGGTGCGAGGCACGCGCGGAGTTGTCGTAGAACAGCACCAGCACGGGCTTCGTGCCGCCTTCCAGCGCCACCTCGGCGCGCGCGCGGCGCACCAGGTCGTCGGGATAGCCCTGCAGCGTGCCGTCGCTGGGGTTGGCCCGCAGCCGGTCGGCATGCGCGGCCGCGCGCTGGGCCTCGGGCGGCGTGAAGTTGAAGCCCTCGGGGTTCTGCGGCGTCGCCAGCGGGTCGGCCGGCGTGGGCAGCGGCGGCGGCGCCACGACCTGCGGCTCGCTGGGCGCCGGCGGCAGGCTCTCGGTGGGCGGCGAGAACACGGGGTCGCGCTCGGGCACCGCCTCCGGCACCGGCACCGTCTCAGGCACGGGCACTGTCTCAGGCACCGGCGCCGTGGGGGCTGGCGCCGCGGGCGCCATCTCGCGCGGCGCGCCCGCGCCGGGCAGCCACGGATCGACCGGGGCGGCCGGCGCCACGGGCAGGGACGGTGCCGCAGGGGCGGCCGGCACGTCCGGGGCCGTCGGCGCCGGCGTGGCGGTCCACGGGTCGTCGGGCACCGCGGGCACCGGCACCGCAGGCACCGGCACTGCAGGCACCGGCACTGCAGGCGGGGACACTGCCGGCGGGGATACTGCCGGCACCGGCACCGCGGGCGCCTCGCCCGCCGGCGGCAGCACGCCGGTGGGCGCCTCCGGCAGGGACGGCACGACCGCGGGAATGGGCGCCGCGGGCGGCACGGGCTCCACCGCCGCGGACGGTGCCGGCGGCAGGGGCGCAGGCGTGGAGGCGCCCGGCAGCCAGGGGTCGACGGGGGCGGGCACTGCCGGGGCCGCGGGCGTGGGCAGCGGCCCCGGCAGTGCCC
>JBJTIJ010000479.1:0-15061 GCA_046094945.1 Planctomycetia bacterium
GGGTGTTGGGGTCGTTGGGGTTGGTGGCGATGGGCTCGTCGATGTGCTCGGCCAGCCAGCGCGCGAAGCGCTTGTCCTTGGCCTGCTCGACGTAGAAGGCGATGTCCACCAGCTGCGGCGCGTTGCTGCGGGCGGGGTTGCCCAGCGTCCAGCGCCAGTGCTTCTCCACCTCCTCGGCCTGCTTCTTGTCCAGCACGAGGCCGATGCGCGCGAAGGCCCGCAGCACCTTGGCACGCACGGCCGGCCGCTTGTCGTTGGCCGCCTGGCCCCACGAGGCCGCCCACAGGCCCTTCCACGCGGGGTAGGCACGCAGCTCGAGCAGCTCGGCGGCGCGCAGCGCCACGGCCGGCTCGGCATGCTTGAGCAGCTTGAGCAGGCCCTTCTCCAGCTGCACGTGCTTGAGGCCGGCGAGCGCCTCCAGGGCCTTGAGCGCGTCGGGCGCCTTCTTGGCCTTGCCGGCGGCCTCCAGCGCCTCCAGCAGCGCCGGCAGCTGCTCGGCGCTGGCCTCGCTCACCTCGGTCTCGGGGGCCGGCTCCTCGGCCCGCAGCGTGGCCGGGCCCGCCACCAGCGGCAGCAGCAGGGCCGGCAGCAGGGCCAGCAGCAGCTTGGGCAGCAGCCGCGCGCGCGGCGGAGCGCTGCGCAGCAGCACGGTCGGCAGGGGCATCACGTGTTCCTCGGCAGGGCGCGAGGCGCCCGGGCCGGATGGTAGCGACCTGCCGCGGGGCTGGCTATCCTCCCCGCCCTCACGCTTCCCGCGAGGCCGTCCCATGCCGCAGACGCTGCTGGACCTGACCCGGATCGACACCTCCCGCGTGGTGGCCGACCTCGAGGCCATCCGGTGCCACAACCCGCAGCGCTTCGAGATGGAGCAGCTCACGCGGGTGTGCCACTTCGACAAGGAGGCCGGCGAGGCCGCCGGCGTGCTGGAGCTGCCGCCCGACCCGTGGTGGGCGCGCGGCCACGTGCCGGGCCGGCCGCTCATGCCGGGCGTGCTCATGCTGGAGGCGGCCGCGCAGCTGTGCTCGTGGTGTGCCTGGCAGGTCTACGACGCCGCCACCTACAAGGACCGCTTCTTCGGCTTCGGCGGCATCGACGACGTGAAGTTCCGCTGGGTCGTGCTGCCCGGGCAGTCGCTGCTGATCCTCGGCAAGAAGGTCGAGGTGCGCGACCGCCGCGCGATCTTCGACACGCAGGGCCTCGTGGAGGGCAAGGTGGCCTTCACGGCCCGCATCACCGGGATGTGGGTCTAGGCCCCCGGCGGGCGCGTCCACGGCCAGCGGCCGTGGGCATGCTCGCGCGCGCGCTCGACGTAGCCCGCCGCATGCGCCCGCGCCTCGCGGCGCCGCTCCCCGGGATCGAGGGTGCGCACGACGCGCGCGGGCACCCCCACCACGAGCGTCCACGGCGGCACCTGCTGGCCCTCGCGCACCAGCGCCCCGGCCGCCACGATGGCGCCCTCGCCCACCACGCTGCCGCCCAGCAGGATGGCGCCCATGCCCACCAGGGCCAGGTCGTCGAGGCGCACGCCGTGGCACAGCGCACCGTGGCCGATCGTCACGTCGCTGCCGATGGCCTGCGGGCAGCCCGGGTCGACGTGCACCACCGCGCCGTCCTGCACGTTGGTGCGCGCCCCGATGGTGATGGCCGCGTCGTCGCCGCGCACCACCACGCCGTACCATAGGCTGGCGTCCGCACCGAGCGCCACCTGGCCGGTGACGCTGGCGCTGCTGGCCACCCAGGCACCGTCCACCGCGCGCAGGCAGGCCTCGCCCGGCGCGCTCATGCCGACGAGCCCTGCAGCAGGCGCGCCAGCATGGGCGCCAGCGAGGAAGCGTTGTGCACGGCGTGCACGACGACGCAGGCCAGCAGCGAGTTGGTGCGTTCCATCACCCAGGCCAGCACCATGGCCAGCGCGAAGAGCGGCACGAAGGCCATCATGTTGCCGTGGATGGCTGCGAAGACGAGCGAGACCAGCACGGCCGCGCCGAAGGGACCGCCCGGCATGCGCGCGCGCAGCGAGGGGTAGAGCAGGCCGCGGAACACGGCTTCCTCGGTGAAGGGGGCCACCAGCACGCCGAAGGTGGCGATCAGCCAGGGCTGGGCGGCGTGGTCGGGCGCCGCGAAGTGGCGCACCACGTCCTGCACCTCCAGCGGCTGGCCCGTGACCACCATGAGCCAGCCCCAGGCCAGCTGCACCGGCAGCACCAGCAGGGCCGCGATGCAGGCGAACTTCAGGCCCAGCAGCAGGCTGGCCCGCGTGCCCGGCAGGCGGGGCGGTCCCAGCCGCTGGCGGCGCATGCTCACCAGCAGCGCCAGCGGCGCCAGCGCCAGCGTGACGGCCAGGATGCCGAACTCCACGTCGCCCAGCGGGCGCCGGCCCGGCGGCCACAGGCTCACCATCACCAGCTGCACGCCCACCACGAAGCAGGCGAAGAGCGCCAGCGCCGTGCCGGGCGTGGCCACGGCCGTGGGCCAGCTGCCGTCCGCCCCGGCCTGCCAGCGCCCCCACCCGGCCGGCAGCAGCCCGTGGCGACGGCGGTCCTCCAGCAGGATCTCGTGGGCGAGGCAGCCGATGCCCGCCAGCAGCAGCGCCACCTTGACGGCCCACACCAGCAGGGCCGCCAGCGCGCTCTGGCCGATCCACGCGGCCAGCCGCTTCTCGTCCCACGCCTCGCGCACGGGCGCTGCCTGCGCTGCGGAGGCTGCCGGTGCTGCGGCGGCCGCGGGAGCCGCGGCGCCCGCCGCCGGCGCGGGCTCGCCTGCGGGCTCACCTGCAGGAGCCGGCGTGCTGGGCGCGGTCGTGGCCGCTGTGGGCTGTTTCGCGGGCGCCGGGGACGCGCGTCGTGCCACGCCCAGGCCCAGCGCGCCGGCCGCGACCAGCACGAGCGCCAGCAGCGCGCGCAGCGCCATCGACTTCATGCGCGCGGCGCCGGCGGCGGCAGCACGCCGGCGGTGGGCGACGAGGGGCGCGGCGTGCCCTTGGGCATGCGCCCGGCCAGGAAGGCCTTGCGGCCCGCGATGCAGGCGTCCCGCATGGCCTCGGCCATCAGCACGGGGTGGCGCGCCTTGGCAATGGCCGTGTTGAGCAGAACGCCCGAGGCGCCCAGCTCCATCGCCACCGCGCAGTCGCTGGCCGTGCCCACGCCCGCGTCCACGATGACCGGCACGCGCGCGCGGCTCACGATCAGCTCGAGGTTGAGCGGGTTGAGGATGCCCAGGCCCGTGCCGATGGCACTGCCCAGCGGCATGACGGCCGCGGCGCCGTGCTCCTCCATGCGCCGGGCCATGACCGGGTCGTCGTTGGTGTAGACGAGCACGGTGAAGCCCTCGGCCACCAGCACCTTGAGCGCCTTGAGCGTCTGCTCGGTGTCGGGCAGCAGCGTGTCGGGGTCGGCGAGCACCTCGAGCTTGACCAGGTCGGCGATGCCCAGCTCGCGGGCCAGGCGCAGGGTGCGCACGGCCTCGTCGGCCGTGAAGCAGCCGGCCGTGTTGGGCAGCAGCGTCCAGCGCGAGCCCAGCGCGTCCAGCAGGTTGGGCCCGCCCTGGCGGGCGAGGTCCACGCGCCGGAGCGCCACCGTCACCACCTGCGTGCCGCTGGCCTCCAGCGCCGCCAGCGTCTCGGGCACGCTGGCGTACTTGCCGGTGCCCACCATCAGGCGGCTGCTGAAGCGGTGGCGGCCGATCACCAGCGGCGGGTCGGCCGGCCCCTCGAAGGCCGGGTCGCCACCGCCCACGAAGGTCACCACCTCGACGCGGTCGCCCGGCGCCAGCCGGTGCTCGCCATGCTGCCCGCGCGGCACCACGCTGCCGTTCACCTCCACGGCCACGCGCGCCTCGCCCAGCCTGAGCTCGGCCAGCAGGTCGCTGATGCGCGTGCGGGCCGGGTCCAGCCGGCGGGGCTGGCCGTTGAGGACGATGGCGGGCTCAGGGGCGGGACTCACGCGCGCGACTCTACGCCACGGCCGGGCACGCGGCACCTTCGCGGGGCCCCGGCACGCGCACCGGCCGCACACCGGGCGCACACCTGGCGCCCGACGGGCGCTGCGCCCGGGCCGGCCCCGACGCCCCGGCGGCCGCCCGGGGCCGGCGCCCTAGGAGCCGCCGATGCGCTTCTCCCACTTGTAGAGGTCGGCCACCTGCGCCAGCGTGGAGCCGGCCTGGATCTCGGCGCGCAGCCGGTTCTCCACCTCGAGGCAGTACTGCGCGCGGTTGGCCACCTCGAGGGCGCGAGCCCGGGGCACCACCAGCGCCCCATCGTCGTCGGCCACCACCCAGTCGCCGGGCCGGCACTCGATGCCGTCCACGCGCAGGGCCACGTTGAGCTCGCCCAGACCCTTGGGCTCGCCGGCGTGCGGGCAGGTGGCCCGCGCGAAGATCGGGAAGCCCAGCGCCGCGATGTCCTTGGTGTCCCGCACGGCGCCCAGCACCACCACGCCCGCCAGGCCGCGCTGGCGCGCCGAGTGCGTGGCCAGCTCGCCCCACACCGCCGGCGGCACGCCGCCGCTGTCGATCACCAGCACGTCGCCCGGCTGGCAGGCGTCGATGGCCTCCACCGGCTTGGCCCAGTCGCCGGGCATGGTCTTCACGGTCACGGCCGGGCCGGCGATGCGCGTGCCGGGCGCCAGCGAGCGCAAGGCGCCCCAGCAGGGCGCGCGGTGCATGGCGTCGCTGAGGTTGGGCGTGCTCACCTCGAGCAGCAGGCGCCGCATGGCCGCCTCGCCCGTCGCGCGCTCGGCCACCTCGCTGGCGCCGGCCGTGCCCGTCGCCATGGCCTGCACCACCTCGCGCGCCGCCGCCGTGGCATCGCGCGCCTTCGTGATGGCGCCGCCCACGATCACGATGTCGGCCCCCGCCGCCACCGCCACGGGCGCCGTGCGGGCCGTGATGCCGCCCGCCACGCTGACCTGGATGCGCACCGCGGCGCGCACGGCCTTGAGCACGGCGAAGGGGTCGCCGCCACGCACCTGCTCGTCGATGGGGCAGTGCACGTTGACGAGGTCGGCGCCCAGCGCCTCGGCCTGCCGGGCGCGCGCCACGGGGTCGGGGCAGCCCAGCAGGTCCACCAGCACCTGGATGCCCACGTTGCGGCCCGCCTCGACGCACTCGGCCAGCGTGCTGTCCGAGGCCACCCCCAGCACGGTGGCGATGCTGGCGCCGGCCTTGGAGGCCGCCTCCATCTCCCGCCGGCCAGCGTCCATCGTCTTGGCGTCGCACACGATGGGCAGCTGCGGGTAGGCCGCCCGCAGCGCGCGCACGGCCGCCAGGCCCTCCGCCTTGAGCAGCGGGGTGCCCACCTCCAGCAGCGCCACGCCGCCGCGCACGCCCTCCTCCGCTGCCTTGAGGGCGCGGTGCAGGTCCACGTGGTCCAGGGCCAGCTGCAGGCGGGCGCGTGTTCGCCTGTTCGTGGGGGCCGGGCCCGCGCCGCGGGTTGACGGGCCCTGCGGGTGGCGCGACCATCCGGGACGGTTCCCAGTCGACGAGCACGGCGGGCGTCCCGACGCCCGCCGCGTTCGTTTCCGGGCACCGCTTCCCCATCCCTGACACACCACCGAATGGACCGGGTCCCGCTGGGGCCCGCTCCCCCGCCGCGGGCCGGGTCGCCCGCGAAGGAGCCTGCATGGACCCTGCTGACATCGTCCGCCTCGCCGACGTCGTGCACCGCGACCGCGGCATCGAGAAGGAGACCGTGTTCGTCGCCATCGAGGAGGGCCTCATGACGGCGGCTCGCCGCAAGTACGGCGACGAGGCGGTCATCGAGCTGCACCTCGACCGCAAGACCGGCCACATCGACCTGCGCGTCGACGGCGAGCCCAAGCAGATGTCGGAGGCCGAGTTCGGCCGCATCGCTGCCCAGACGGCGCGCCAGGTGATGAGCACGCGCATCCGCGAGGCCGAGCGCGACACCAACCTCGGCGAGTGGGAGCGCCGCGTCGGCACCATCGTCACCGGCTCGATCCAGCGCATCGAGGGCGGCAACCTGATCGTGAACATGGGCCGCGTGGAGGGCATCGTGCCCCGCTCGGAGCAGATCCGCACCGAGCAGTTCAAGGTCGGCGACCGCATCCGCGCCTTCTGCTTCGAGGTGCGCCCGATGGGCCACCGCGTGCGCATCGTGCTCTCGCGCAGCCGGCCCGACTTCGTCAAGGAACTGTTCAAGCTCGAGGTGCCCGAGATCGGCGAGAACGTGATCAAGGTGCACGCCATCGAGCGCGAGGCGGGCTACAAGACCAAGCTGGCGGTGGTGTCGGTCGACCCCAAGGTCGACCCCATCGGCGCCTGCGTGGGCGTGCGCGGCAGCCGCATCCGCAACGTGATCGACGAGCTCAACGGCGAGAAGGTGGACATCCTGCCCTGGGTGGAGCAGCCCGAGGAGATGATCAGCACCGCGCTCAAGCCGGCGACCATCAACTCGATCACGCTCGACTACGAGAGCAAGAGCGCCGACGTGCTCGTGGACGAGGACCAGCTCTCGCTGGCCATCGGGCGCCGCGGCGCCAACGTGCGACTGGCCTCGCGCCTGAGCGGCTGGGAGATCAACATCACCGGCGAGAAGGTGCCGGGCGCGCCCGCCGCCGGCGGCGAGGCCCCGCCCGCCGAGGGTGCGGCGCCTGCGGCAGCCGACGGTGCGGCCCCGGCCGAGCCGGCCAGCCCCGCCAGCGAGCCGCCGCCCGCGGCGGGCCAGGACGCCCCGCCGTCGGGGGCGCCCGAGCCCGCCTAGGGCACGGGACGCGCCCGGGCCGGCCCGCGGGCCGCCCGGCCGCTTGGCAACACCTGCCGGCTGGCGGCACGTGCCGCTGGGCGGCAGGGTGAGGGAGGCTGCCTCTGGGCAGCAACGTGCGGGACGCTGCCGCTGGGCAGCAAGATGCGGGCCGCCGGCCGCTCGAGGCGCCGTCGACGGGCGCTGGCGCCCGGCAAGGGGGCAGCGTGCCCTTGCTGCTACCCTCATGGGCTCGTCCCCACCCCGTCTCCCCACGCTCCCCACGCAGGTGCCCGTGTCCAAGCGCTTCTACCACGTTGCCCTCGAGCTGAGCCAGAAGCCGCGCGACCTGATGCGCACGCTGCAGGCCGGCGGACTCTCCGTCGGCAACCAGATGACCGTGGTGCAGCCGGCCCTCGAGCAGCGCATCCGCGAGGTGCTCGCTGCCCAGCGTGAGGCCCAGCTGGCCCGCGAGCGCATGGCGGCGGCCGCGCAGCCCGTCGCCTACGACGAGCCCGCGCCGGCCGGGGACGGCCCGGAGCCCGTGCCCGAGCAGCCGGCCCTGCCGCCCTCGCCCGAGGAGCTGGCTCGCCTGCAGCGCGCCGCGGCCCGCCGCGCCGCCGGCGAGGCCCCCAAGTCCACCGACCTGGTGCCCACACTCGACCCGCGCGCGGGCCGGCTGGTGCGCGAGGCGCCCAAGGGTGGCGTGGGCGTCCAGCAGCGCCCGCCGGCCGGCCGCGGCCGCGACCTGGGCCAGCTCAACCCCACGCTGCCCAGCAGCAGCAACGCACCCGGCGCCCGCCCCCAGCGCGGCCGCCGTACGGGCCCGGGCGGTGGCGGCGATGCCGGCTACCGCAAGCAGGGCAAGGAGACCTTCTTCCTGCGCCCCACGCGCAAGCAGGAGCGCCCCAAGGTCGAGATCGACAACCGCCCCAAGAGCTTCGAGGTCACGCCCCCGCTGAGCGTGAAGAAGTTCAGCGAGCTCTCGGGCCTGCGCGCCGCCGACATCGTCAAGGTGCTGTTCACCAACCACAAGCTGCTGGTGACCACCAACTCGATGCTCGACCAGGCCACGGTGGAGATCCTGGCCCTCGAGTTCAGCCTCGACCTCAAGTTCAGCCAGACGAAGACGGCCGAGGACGTCATGATCGCCGCCGCCAAGGTGGCTGACGACCCCAAGGACCTCATCGCCCGCCCGCCCGTGGTGACCATCCTGGGCCACGTGGACCACGGCAAGACCACGCTGCTGGACCGCGTGCGCAAGACGGACGTGGCCGCGCACGAGGCCGGCGGCATCACCCAGCACATCGGCGCCAGCCAGGTGACGCTGCCCGACGGCCGCAAGGTGACCTTCATCGACACCCCCGGCCACGCGGCCTTCACCGAGATGCGCGCGCGCGGCGCGCAGGTGACCGACGTGGTGGTGCTGGTGGTGGCGGCCGACGACGGCCCCATGCCCCAGACGGTGGAGGCCATCAGCCACGCGCGGGCCGCCGGCGTGCCCATCGTGGTGGCCATCACGAAGTGCGACAAGCACGAGGCCAACCCCTCGAAGGTCAAGCAGGCACTCACTGAGCACGGCGTGTTCTGCGAGGGCTTCGGCGGCGACGTCTCGGCCTTCGAGGTCTCGGGCGCCACCGGCAAGGGCGTGCCCGAGCTGCTCGAGCACCTCGCCCTGCTGGTCGAGGTCGATGCCGAGCGCTTCCGCTCCAACCCCAAGCGCCCGGCCGAGGGCGTGGTGATCGAGTCGCAGAACAGCCCCAAGCGCGGCATCGTGGCCACGCTCATCGTGCGCAACGGCACGCTGCGCAAGGGCGACCCCATCGTGGCCGGCGAGGCCTGGGGCACGGTGCGCGCCATGGTGGACGACCGCGGCCAGATGCTGTCGGAGCTGCCGCCCGGCTCGCCGGCCGAGGTGATCGGCCTGGACCGCGCCCCGGACGCGGGCAGCAAGTTCTACGCCATCCCCGACCGCTCCAAGGCCGAGGAGATCGCGCAGCAGCGCCGCCAGAAGCAGCGCGAGCGCGAGCTGGCCGCCCAGACCAAGCCCACCACGGTCGAGAGCCTGCTGACCACCATCGACGCCACGAAGGTGCAGGGCCTCAACCTGGTCATCAAGGCCGACGTGAAGGGCTCGCTGGAGCCGCTCAAGAACGTGCTCACCGCCCTGGGCAACGAGGAGGTCAAGGTCAAGGTGCTGCACGCCGGCGTGGGCGCGGTCAACGAGAACGACGTCGCCCTGGCCGGCGCCTCGAAGGCGTGGATCATCGCCTTCCACGTGGGCAGCGACGAGAAGGCGCGCGCCAAGGCCAAGATGCTGGGCGTGCAGGTGCGGCCCTACAAGATCATCTACGAGGTCGAGGACGACGTGAAGGCGGCCCTGGAGGGCAAGCTGGCCCCCGAGGTGCGCGAGACGGTCCTGGGCCACGCGCTGGTGCTCAAGGTGTTCCCCTCCAGCAAGCTGGGCAACATCGCCGGCTGCCGCGTCAAGGACGGCCAGATCAAGCGCGATGCCCTGGTGCGCGTCAAGCGCGACGGCAAGGTGCTGGCCGAGGGCAAGCTCGCCAGCCTGCGCCGCGAGAAGGACGAGGCACGCGAGGTGCGCGAGGGCTTCGAGTGCGGCCTGCGCATCGAGGGCTTCGACGCCTGGCAGGAGGGCGACGAGCTCGAGTGCTTCAGCCAGGAGATGGTGGCGCGCAAGCTCGGCTAGGCCGGCCTGCGCCTCCCCTGCCCCATGGCCGAGCCGCGCCGCCTCCTGCGCCTGCAGCAGCTCGTGCTGGAGACGCTGGCCACGGCGCTGCAGCGTGACGTGGACGACCCGCGCGTGGCCGGCGTGAGCATCACGCGCGTCAAGCTCAGCAAGGACCTCTCGCGCGCGCTGGTGTTCTGGTCCTCGCTGGAGTCCGGCGGTCCGCGGCGCACGGCCGAGCGCGGCCTGGAGGACGCCCGCCCCTTCCTGCAGGCGCTGGTGGCCTCCGCCATGAGCACGCGCCTCACCCCGCACCTGGCCTTCAAGTTCGACGAGGGCCTGGAGCGGGCCGGCCGCATCGAGGCCCTCTTCGACCGGCTGGCCACCGAGCGCGGCGAGGCCCCCGCCGGCGAGTCACCCGCCGGAGATGCGCCTGCCGACGAGACCGGCGGCGCAGCGCCCGGGGCACCGGCCGCGGGCGACGAGGAGGGCGGGCAGGCCAGCGAGCCGCCCGCCAGCCCGCCCCCGGAGGCGGGCCCGTCCCGGCGCGGCGGCCCGCGCCGCCCGCGGCGCTGAGCGCCGGCGTCCGGCCCCCACGCGCGCCCGCGCTTTCCGGCCGCGCCGGCCGTGCTTCAATGCCGGCGCCTGTCGTGGTGGCCGTAGCTCAGTTGGTAGAGCGCCAGACTGTGGCTCTGGATGTCGCGGGTTCAAATCCCGTCGGTCACCCCACTTCCTTCCCGTCCTGCCCGTGCGGTGGCGGCCTGCGCCTGCTGCGTGCTAGGCTCTGCGCATGGCACGGACTGACCTGCCCGGACGGCGCACCCTGCTGGCAGGCGCGGCGGCCGGCATGGCCTGGGCGCTGGCCCCGCACGAGGGGCTGGCCGGCCCGGCCGGCGGGGGCGCCGCCCCGCCGGGCCCGCCTGCGCCGCCGCTGTCACCGCTGCCCGCCGGGCGGGCCAGCGTCGAGCGCTACGCGGCCGCCTGCTGCAGCATCGACATCCCCAACCCCACCTCGCGCGACGGCATCCCGCCGCGCGTCAAGCGCATGCTGGAGATGGTGGACTACGCCGTGACGGGCTACGCGCCGTTCCACGACGTGCGGCTGGTGGTGTTCCCCGAGTTCGCGCACGCCGCGCCGGTCTACACCACGGCCGAGGCGCTGGCCGAGAAGCTGGCCGTCGAGCTGCCCAACGACTGGACCGACCTCTACGTGCGCAAGGCGCGCGAGCACGGCATCTACATCCAGACGGGCACCTTCCTCGAGGTGGACCGGCGCTGGCCCGGCCACGTGTTCAACACCACCTGCCTCGTGGGCCCCGAGGGCATCGTCTCCACCTACCGCAAGGTCAACCCGTGGATCCCGTGGGAGGTGCACACCTCGCCGCACGACCTGCCGGGCTACGACCGCCCGCTGTTCCCGGTCGCCGACACCGAGCTGGGCCGGCTGGGCGTGGCCATCTGCTACGACTGGCTGTTCCCCGAGGTGCTGCGCGAGCTGGCGCTGGGCGGCGCCGAGGTGCTGGTGCGCGTGTCGGCCTACATGGACCCGTGGGGCACCGAGGCGCCCATGGACTGGTGGACGGTGACCAACCGCATGCGCGCCATCGAGAACGTGGCGGCCGTGGTGGCCTGCAACCAAGGCTCGTCGCTCGCCTCCTACCCGCCCTTCTCCTGGCCTGGCGGCAACATGGTGGTGGACCACGACGGACGCGTGCTGGCGCAGGCCGAGCGCGGCCCGGGCGAGCGCATCCTCGTGGGGCCGGTGGACCTCGCCGCCCTGCGCGCGGCCCGCGAGCGGCGGCGCGGCCACCACATGCTGGCCCACCTGCGCAGCGAGGCCTACCCGCTGGCCCGCCAGCCCCACTACCCGGCCGGCAGCGCCGCCGGCGGGCCGCCCAGCATCGAGTCGCAGGAACAGCGCATCCGCGAGGGCCGCGCGCGCCTGCGCTGACCTCGACGGGGCCTCACGCCTAGCGCAACGGGCCGTGGCGCGTGAGCGTGGCCTCGTGCAGGGCCGCGCGCGCCGGGCTGGGCGTGACGCCCTCGCGCACCGGCAGCGGGCCCACCGTGTCGCCGTCGCGCGTGGCCAGGTCGCTGTCCTTGCACCAGCCGGTGGCCTCCAGCACGTGGCGGCGCGTCCAGCCGGCCGCCGGCGGCGGCAGGCTGGCCTCCCACTCCAGGTGCACCTCCTCGCCGGGCCCGAACACCACCAGCGCGTCGTCGGTGGCGGCCAGCAGCGCCTCCACGTCGCCGAAGCGCGTGTAGCTGCCGGCCTGGTGGCGGCAGTCCCACAGCGGCAGGCGCCGCTCCCAGTCGTAGTGCGGCAGCCGCTGGGGCCCGGTGCTGCGCCGGGCGAAGCCCACCTCGTCCAGCCACGCCTTGCGGCGCGGCAGCACGTGGCGGCGCGCCTCGGGGCAGGGCTCGGCGCCCGCGACGGCCAGCCGGTCCCAGTAGACCTCCTGCGTCGTCGTCAGGCGCAGCGCCCGCGTGCCGCGCGGCAGGCCCGCGAGCGGGAAGGACATGCGGCGCGGCATGCCCGCCGGGTAGCCCAGCTGCTCCTGCACCACCGTCCACGCCCCGTCGGCGCCGCGTGCCTCGAGCGTGGGCGCCCGGTACTCGGCGCCGGCCTGCCAGGCCGCGAACATGATGCTGGCGTACGGGTACTCGACCCAGCCGTCGGCCACCAGCAGCGGCTGGCCGGGCAGCTGGTCGAGGTCCTGGCCGAACTCCAGCACCAGCGTGGTGCCGTGCGTGCGGCCCAGGAAGCGGTGGTCGCGCTCGCCCACCGGGGCCGCCCGCCCGTCGGCGGCGCGCACGCTCCCGGTCACGTCGGCCCCGCCGCCCTCCACGGCGCGCACGGGCAGCAGCTCGGTGCGGAAGAAGCGCGCCTCGCCCGTGGCCGCCGGGCCCAGGATGGCCATGCGCTCGTCGAGCACCAGCTGCCAGCCGGGCGGCAGGTCCCACGCCACGAGGCTGGCGTGGTCGAGGTAGCAGGCCTCTTCCATGGGCTCGCCCAGCTTGAGCACGTAGCGCCCCTGGCGCGCCACGGGCAGGCCCTCGGGCAGCAGCACGTTCTCGCGCGGCACCGGCGGGGCGTAGGTGCCGGGGGCCACCCAGAAGCCGATGCCGCCCACGCCCAGCAGGTCGGTCACGAAGCGGTGGCGCTCGCCATCCCAGCAGAACAGCACCGGGCACGAGGAGGTCTGGCGCTGCACCTCCTCGATGCGGTGCAGGCGCCCCGCCGCCAGCCCGGCCTCGGTCTGCAGCAGGCCGTCGGGCCAGTCCAGGCTCACGTAGTCGGCCTGCGCAGCCGGGCCCAGGCCGGCCGAGACAGGCTGCAGGCCCTGGCCGGGGCCGCTGTGCGGGCGCAGCACGAGGTGCACGCTGCTGCGCTCGCCCACCACCACCGTGGCACGCGTGCCCAGCCCCGAGGCGTTGCTGCGCATCTCGTCGGCGTCCTTGGTCTTGCCCGAGAGCGACAGCGCCAGGCGCTGGTAGCGGCTGGCCAGCGGGGCACGGAGCAGCAGGCCACGCTCGCCCGCCTTCCAGGCCAGCTCCGGCCCGCGCTGCGGGTCGCGCACGAGCAGGCTGGCCGGGCCCCACGTACCGGCGGGCGCGGCATAGGCCTCCGCGCCCCCGGCGGCGCCCAGCGTGCAGGCGCGCACGCCGCCGTCGGCGGCCAGCGCCAGCAGGTCCAGCCGCATGTCGGCGTCCAGGTCGGCCACGGCCAGCGCTGCCGCGGGCGTGCCGGTGGCATCGGCCGCGAGCGCCACGCTGCGCGTGAAGCTGCGGCCCGGGCCCAGCGCCCAGCGCAGCACCTCGCCACGCCAGGCGCCGTAGAGCTCGACGTGGCCGTTGCTGTCGGCGTCGGCCGCCAGCAGCGCCTCGGCCGGCGCGGCGAGGAAGGCGGCCGCCGTGCCCTGCGCGGGCTCGGGCGACCACGCCCACAGGCGGTCGTTCCACCACAGCTCGTGCGGCGGCTGCGCGTGCAGCAGCACCAGGTCCAGGTCGCGGTCCAGGTCGAGGTCGGCGGCCACCACGCCCACGCCCGGACGGCCGTCGCCGGCCAGGCCGGTACTCGCGCCCAGCGCCCGGAAGGTGCCATCGAGGTTGTTCGAGAGCAGCTCGCCGGGTGCATCGGACTTCACGAGGTAGATGTCCAGGTCGCCGTCGTGGTCGAGGTCGGCCAGCAGCCCGTCGATGCTGGTGCCGCCACCGCCCGCCGCGCCGGCACGCTCGGTGACGTCGCTGAAGCTCCCGTCCTTGCCCTGCAGCAGCAGCACGTTGCCGCCGGGGCGCAGCAGGTAGGCGTCCACCCGGCCGTCGTTGTCCAGGTCGCCCAGCAGGGCGGTGCGCACGCCCGCCACCTGGCCCAGCGGGTGGCCTGCCAGCAGCTCGAAGCCCTGCAGCGTGCCGCGCAGCACGCGGCCGCGCGTGCCCTGCGGCGTGCTGCGTCCCGCCGGCACGAAGAGGTCCAGCAGGCCATCGCCGTCGAGGTCGGCGGCCACCGGCGTGCCCGCCTCCTCGCCCAGCACCACGCCCCCCAGCGCCAGCACCGAGGGCTCGCCGAGGAAGGCGCCCGCCGGGCGCGGCGGCACGTCGGCGGCGCGCGGCGCATCGCCGGCCACGGCCATGGCCTTGCGGCCCATGCGCGAGTACTTGAACTGCGCCAGCCGTGCCAGCGGGTTGCCCGCCAGGCGCTGGTAGGCCTCCAGCAGGGCATCGCCCTCGCCGGCCCGGTCCAGCGCCAGCAGCGACTGGAAGGCCTCGTAGTAGGCGCTCTGCAGGTAGGGCTCGCGCCGGAACGCACGCGTGAACCACGCCACGGCTTCCTCGTGGCGGTCGAGGGCCTTGAGCGCCGAGCCCACCCACGAGAGCGCGTAGGCGTCGTCGGGGTCGGCGTCGGCCACGCGCCGCAGCAGCGGCAGGGCCTCGGCCGCCTGGCCGCGGTAGAGGTGGATGAGGCCCGAGCTGGTGGCCGCGCGCAGGTGCCCGGGCTGGCGCGCCAGCACCTTGCCCAGCTCGGCCTGCGCGCGGTCCAGGGCCGGCTCCTCCTGCGTGTTGAGCAGGGCGATGGCCAGGTTCACCCGTGCGTCGTCCCAGCCCGGGGCGCGGGCCAGCACGGCCTCGAAGGCCGGCACGGCCTCCTCGAACTCGAAGCGGCCCATGAGGGCCAGCGCCTTGTTGTGGGCCTCCACGTCGGCCGCCGCCGGCGCGAAGGGCGCGGCCGGGCCCGGTTCCTTGCCGCCGCAGCCCGGGGCCAAGAGGCCCAGCAAGGCCAGCACCCCCCACAGCAGCCAGGCCCCCACCCGGGGCAGGGCGGGCGCGGGGCGGGCCGGTCGCCGCATGCGGGGACTCCGGGCGGCGCGGGACAGGCCCGGCCGGCACGGCAACGCAGCCCCGGCGGGCACCTTCCCGCCGGGGCGGACCGGCGCAGCCTAGCCGGGGGGGGGCTCGGCGAGCCGGAAGAACTGCCGGATCAGCACGCTCAGCCGCTGCGTGCCCTCGCGCAGGCGCTCGTGGGACTCCGCCGAGAGGGCGGCGCGCGCCGCGCTCATGCCCTCCTGGCGCTCCACCACCACCTGCGCCAGCCCGGGCACCTGCGCGCGGCCACCAGCTCGGGCCTCATCCACCTCTACCGCGGCCAGGCGGCCGAGGCCCTGCCGCTGCTGCGG
>JBJTIJ010000480.1:0-4019 GCA_046094945.1 Planctomycetia bacterium
TCGCCCGGCGCCCGGGGGGCAACGCTTCCCCGGCTGGGTGCGCGCCTCGCTAGACTCCCGCGCGGGCGTCCCGCCCCGGAGAGCCTCGCATGCTGCGCGGCCTGCACCTGTGGGTGCTGGCGCAGTGGCCGCTGGCGCTGGAGGCCTTCGCGCGCCTGCACCCGGGGGTCGACCTCGCGGCAGCCCGCAGCCTCGAGCTGCAGCTCTCGCCGCCCTCGCGCGGGCCGCAGATGGTGCCCGACAGCCTGCCGCATGCGCTGAGCCTCGCCTACGCGCTCTGCCCCGGCGAGCGGCCGCGCCTGGCGCAGGTGCAGGGGGCCTGGGACGACGAGGACGGCCTCGCGGCCCAGCTGGCCTGGACGCATGTCGCCGGCGGGCGACAGCTGGAGGTGCGCGTGCGCCTCGCGCAGGGCGGCGCCTCGCCGCGCGCGCTGGCGCTGGCCGTGGACGGCTGCTGGGCACGGCGCGAGGTGGATGCCACGCGCTACACGATGGAGCTGGTGGACGGCGCCCGCCGCGTGCCGCTGCAGGATCCCTACGCTGCGCTGGCCGCGCGCTTCGTCCAGGCCCTGGCGCAGGGCGATGCGCCGCGCGTGGACGCCTCGGCCCAGCACGGCGTGGCCCACCTGCTGGAGCTGGCCGCCGCGCTGCCGGCGCTGCCGGTGACGGAGATCCCCTACCCGTGAGCGGCACCCGGCCCGACGGGCCCCCGGCCCCGTGCACGACTTCGTGGGCAAGCTGCGCCAGCCGGCGCTGCATGCGCGCGTGCGCGAGTACGTGGACTGGCAGCGTGCGGCGCGCGCCGCCCGCGCGGCCGGGACGCCCGAGCCCGCCATGCCGGCCTGGGCGCCGCTGTCCATCAACCTCGACCTCACCACCGCCTGCAACTACGCCTGCGACCACTGCATCGACTTCGAGACGCTCAACAGCGGCGTGGCCCATGCCCACGACACGCTCAAGGCGTCGCTGGCCGAGATGGCCGCGCGCGGGCTGCGCAGCGTGATCCTGATCGGCGGCGGCGAGCCCACCGTCTACCCCGGCTTTGGCGACGCCGTGCGCCACCTCAAGGCGCTGGGCCTGCAGGTGGCGGTGGTCAGCAACGGCAGCCGCAACGAGCGCATCGCCGAGGTGGCCGGTGCCTTCACGGCCGGCGACTGGGTGCGCCTCTCGCTGGACAGCGGCACGGACGCCACCTTCCAGGCCATGCACCGGCCACGCAAGCCGGTGACGCTCGAGCAGATCTGCGCGGGCATCGCGCCCCTGCGCGCCGCCAGCCCGGCCCTGCGCGTGGGCTTCTCGTTCATCCTCACCTGGCAGGGCGCCCAGCGCGCGCCCGGCGTGCCGCTGGTGGAGAACCTGCACGAGATGGAGGCGGCCGCGCGCCTGGCCCGTGACAGCGGCTTCCACTACATCTCCTTCAAGCCCTGGCTGGCACGCGCCGACGGCGGCGCCGAGGTGATGGATCCCTCGCAGGCGCGCGAGGCAGAGGCGCGCCTGCTCGCGCGCATCGACGAGGGCCTCGCGGCGGCCCGCACGCTGGAGGGCGAGGGCTTCCGCGTGGTGGAGAGCACCAACCTGCGGCTGCTGCGCTCGGGCGGCTGGCGCGAGTGGACGCGCCAGCCCAGCACCTGCCACATGCAGGCACTGCGGCAGGTGCTCTCGCCGCTGGGGCTGTGGAACTGCCCGGCCCACCGCGGCGTGGACAAGGCGCGCATCGCCGGCCGCGAGGCCTACGCCTCGCCCGCAGCAGCAGGGGCCACGGCGGCGGCCACGGCCGGCATCCTCGCGCGCTTCGACGCGGCGCACGAGTGCCGCGAGGTGACCTGCCTCTACCACGCCACGAACTGGTGGCTGGAGCGCGCCATCGACGACCCGCGCGAGCTGGGCACGCCGGCCGCCTGGCCCGAGGAGGACGCCTTCCTGTGAGCCCCGACCCCACGCGCCCGCCCGGCCTGCTGCGCGACATCGAGGTGCTGGGCGACGACGCCGCCTCGCGACGGCCCGACGAGGGCTTCCTGCGCCTGCAGCGCCTCACGCTGGTGAACGTGCACGCCGACGGCAGCCGCTCCGAGCCCTACCGCTGCGACATCGTCTCGCGTGCGCGCCAGGACGCGGTGGCCGTGGTGGTCTGGGGCCGCGATGCGCAGGGCGCGGTGCACGTGGTGCTGCGCGAGAACCTGCGCCCGCCGGTGTGGCTGCGGCGCGGCAAGGCCTTCGTGCAGCCCGACACGCGCCACTTCCTGCTGCTGGGCGAGGTGGTGGCCGGGCTGCTGGAGCCCGGCGACGAGGGCCCGCTGGGCCTCGAGCGCCGCGGGGCCCTCGAGGTGGCCGAGGAGGTGGGCTGGCAGGTGGCCCCGGCGCGGCTGGAGCCGCTGGGCGGGCCGCTCTTCGCCTCGCCGGGCATCACCGACGAGAAGATCCACTTCCGCCACGTCGAGGTGGACCTCGCGCAGGGCGGTGCAGTGACGGGCGACGGCTCGGTGATGGAGCAGGCCGGGCAGGTGCTGCAGGTGCCGCTGCAGGCGGCGCTGGCGCGCTGCCGCGACGGCCAGATGCCCGACATGAAGACCGAGGTGGCGCTGGGGCGCCTTTGCGCCGTGCTGGCCGGCGGCCGCTAGCGGCCCGCCACCAGCTGGCGCAGCACGTAGTTGATGATGCCGCCGTTGCGGTAGTACTCCAGCTCGTTGGGCGTGTCGATGCGCACCTTGACGGGCAGCAGCGCGCGCGAGCCGTCGCGGCGCGTCACCTGCACTTCCAGCCGCCGCCCGGGCACGAGGCCGCTGGCGATGCCGGGGATGGCGTAGGCCTCGCTGCCGTCCAGGCCCAGGGCAGCCACCGCGCCGGCGTCCTCCAGCTGCAGCGGCAGCACGCCCATGCCCACCAGGTTGCTGCGGTGGATGCGCTCGTAGCTGGCCGCGATCACGGCCTTGACGCCCAGCAGCAGCGTGCCCTTGGCCGCCCAGTCGCGCGAGGAGCCGGTGCCGTACTCCTTGCCCGCCAGCACCACCAGCGGCACGCCCTCCTTGCGGTAGCGCTCGGCGGCATCGAAGATCGACAGCCGCTCGCCCGAGGGCTGGTGCACGGTGACGCCGCCCTCCACGCCGGGCACCATCTTGTTCTTCAGGCGGATGTTGGCGAAGGTGCCGCGCATCATCACCTCGTGGTTGCCGCGGCGCGCGCCGTAGGAGTTGAAGTCCTTGGGCTGCACGCCCTGCGCCGCCAGCCAGCGCGCGGCGGGGCCCTCGGGCTCGATGTTGCCGGCCGGCGAGATGTGGTCGGTGGTGACCGAGTCGCCCAGGATGGCCAGCGCGCGCGCCCCGGCCACGTCCGCCAGCGGGCGCGGCTCGCGCGTGAAGCCCTCGAGGAAGGAGGGCCGCTGGACGTAGGTGGTGGCGGCGGCCCAGGCGAAGCGCCCGCCGGCAGGCACGGGCAGCGCCCGCCACAGGCTGTCGCCCTCGAAGACGCGCGCGTACTCGTCGGCGAACTGCCCGGCCTTGACGTGCGCCTGCACGGCGGCCTGCACCTCGGCGTCGCTGGGCCAGAGGTCGGCGAGGTAGACAGGCTTGCCGTCCTTGCCGGTGGCCAGCGGCTCGCGGGCGAGGTCGATGTCCACCGTGCCGGCCAGCGCGTAGGCCACCACCAGCGGCGGCGAGGCCAGGTAGTTGGCCTTCACCTGCGGGTTCACGCGGCCCTCGAAGTTGCGGTTGCCCGAGAGCACCGCCGCCACCGTCAGGTCGCCGGCCTTGACCGCCTTGCCCACCTCGGGGATCAGCGGGCCGCTGTTGCCGATGCAGGTGGTGCAGCCGTAGCCCACCAGCGCGAAGCCCACCTCGGCCAGCGGCGCCAGCAGGCCCGCGTCCTGCAGGTAGCGCGTCACGACGCGGCTGCCGGGCGCCAGGCTGGTCTTCACCCACGGCTTGCGCACGAGGCCCCGTGCCACCGCCTTGCGCGCCACCAGGCCCGCCGCCACCAGCACGCTGGGGTTGCTGGTGTTCGTGCACGAGGTGATGGCGGCGATC
>JBJTIJ010000481.1:0-2785 GCA_046094945.1 Planctomycetia bacterium
GGGTCGTCTCCGGGGCGGGCGTCGCGGCTGCCTGGCCGCGACGGCCGAGGGGGTGGACATGAAATCGGCGCTGTTGAGCAGGGCCCAGAACAGGGCCTGCCCGCCCGACCGGTCGTCCGTGCCGCGGCGCACGAAGGACAGCGCGGTGCGGCGCTCGTCGGCCGTGGGCAGGCGCGTGTAGGCCGCCAGCCACAGGGCCTCCAGGCGCTCCTTGTCGTCGTCGTGCTCGGCCAGCGCGCGCGTGAGCGTGGTGCCGGGCACGGCGGTGAGCGCGCTCTGCAGCAGGCGGCCGTTGAGCAGGAACAGGCCCTGCGGGATGTTGCCCGCGAAGTCCTCGGCCTCGGCGCCCTCGTCGTCCTCGAACACGAAGCTGAAGGCCGCGAAGCCCAGCTCGCGCGCCTTGCCGGCCAGCGCGCCGCGCGTGCGGCGGTTGGCGGCCTCCACCAGCACGTCGCCGCCCGTGGCCGTCATGAGCGCCTCGAACATCTGCTCGCTGGAGAGCGACTTGACCGCCCCGCGGGCGAAGAGCTGCGGGTCGGGCTCGTGCGCGCCCTCCCAGTGCGAGGTGCGCTGGTAGGCGCGCGTGTTGACGAGGATGCGCAGCAGGCGCTTGAGGTCGTAGCCGTTGGCCTTGAGGTCGGCGGCCAGCCGCTCGAGCACCTCGGGATGGCTGGGCGGGTTCATCGAGGTGAAGTCGTCGATGGGGTTGACGATGCCGCGGCCGAAGAGGTGCCCGACCATGCGGTTGGCGATGGCCGTGGCGAAGTAGGGGTTGGTGGGCGCGGTCACCCAGCGCGCCAGCATCTCGCGGCGCGAGAGGCCGGGCAGGTCGGCCAGCGCCGGGCCCATCCAGGCCTTGGGCGTGACGCTGGCCAGCGCACGGCGCTCGGCCATCACCTCGTTGAGCTTGTCGTTGTCTGCGCGGCGCGGCGGCAGCTGCAGCAGGCGCGGGTCCAGGTCGACGATGTCCACCACGCGGGGGTTGGCCTGCGCCTGGCGCTTCTCGGCCGGCGTCATGCCCAGCGCCTCGCTGGCCTCGGCGCGCTGCTGGCGGGCCTTGGGCTGCGCCTCGCCGCCCTCCATGGCCGGCTCGCCCCCCGCGGTGCGCTCCTTCTGGCGCGCCTCGCGCGCCCGCTCGATCTCGCGGTAGGCCTGCTGGTACTCGGGCACGGGACGCGGCATCGAGAGCACGAAGAAGGAGGCCATGCCCTGGAAGTCCTTCTGCTTCCACGTGGGCTCGTACATGTGGTCGTGGCACTGGGCACACTGGATCTTCACGCCCAGGAAGGTCTTGCTCACCGCGCCGGCCAGCTCGTTGGGCTTGCCCTCCCAGCGCGCGTAGAAGCCCGTGGCCCCGTTGGCGTTGGTGCGCCCGGTGGCGGTGAGCAGGTCGTGGACGAAGGCGTCGTAGGGGCGGTTGCTGCGCACCTGCTCGAGCAGCCAGGATTGGAAGGTCTCGGTGGCGGGCCCGCGCAGCAGGGCGCCGCCGTTGTCGGCCTGGCCGCGCTGCATGGAGGCACCGGGCGTCAGGCCGGTGAGCACGCGGTACCACCAGTGGCTCCAGAAGCTGGCGTAGTCATCGCTGGCGAGCAGTGCCTCGACCTTGCGCTCGCGCTTGCCCGGCGTGCGGTCGGCGAGGAACTCGCGCGCCTCCTGCGCCGTGGGCAGCGTGCCGGTGAGGTCGAGCCGCACGCGGCGCAGGAACTCGCCGTCGTCGCTGGCCGGCGCGGGCGTGATGCCGGCGGCCGACAGCGCGGCGTCGAAGGCGGCATCGACGGCCTCGGCGGTGGGACGCCAGTCGCGGCCCACGGCCGTCGGCGTGGCCTCGGGGCCGGCGCGCAGCACCGAGGCGGTGCCCAGCAGCACCAGCAGCTGCAGGACGGCGGCGCTGGCCTGCCGGGACGTGGGGCGGCGGGGGGGCAGGGCCGTCATCGGGTGCTCCGGGCAGGACAGGCACCCATTCAACCCGCGTGCGCGCAGGCGGGTCGCGCCCGCGGGTGCGCCGGGGCCGCCCGCCTGCCGGCCTTCCCCAGCACGTGCGGGCGACGCGCCGCGGGTGGCGGGCGAGACCGCCTACGCCGGCCGCGGCGGCGTTACAGGCAAAAGGAAGGGTTGCAGGCGCTCCAGCGTGGCCGCCGGCACGCGGTCCAGCGGCGTGATGATGGCGCTGGCGAGGCTGTGGTTCTCGGGCAGGTCGCCCTGCGGCAGGCGGGCGATGGCCTCCAGCAGCACGCGGTGCTGCAGCGCGGCGTTGTCGCGCAGCACGGCCAGGATCTCGGCCGCGTCCACGGCGGCCTCGTGCGGCCGCCACGCGTCGTAGTCGGTCACCATCGAGAGCGCGCCGTAGGCGATCTCGGCCTCGCGGCACAGGCGCGCCTCGCTCAGGTTGGTCATGCCGATGATCGAGCAGCCCAGCGCGCGGTACCACATGCTCTCGGCGCGCGTGGAGAACTGCGGGCCCTCCATGCACAGGTAGGTGCCGCCGTCCACCGCGGGGCGGCCCTGCGCGGCGGCCGCCTCCAGCAGTGCCTTGCGCACGGCGGGCGCGTAGGGCTCGGCCAGCGAGACGTGCACCACCAGCCCGTCGCCGAAGAAGGTGTCGGGGCGGTGGCGCGTGCGGTCCAGGAACTGGTCGGGCACCACCAGTGCGCGCGGCGCCAGCTCCTCGCGCAGGCTGCCGACGGCACCCACGCTGATGGCCTTGGTGACGCCCAGCCGCTTCATGGCGTAGACGTGGGCGCGGTAGGGGATCTCGGTGGGCAGCAGCCGGTGGCCGTGGCCGTGG
>JBJTIJ010000482.1:0-1760 GCA_046094945.1 Planctomycetia bacterium
CGCCGAGGGCTCCACGCTGCGCCTGACGCTGGGCTGCCTGCTGGCGGCGCAGCTGGGCCTCGAGCTGGCGGCCGTGGGCAGCAGCGGCCGGCTCACCTTCGGCGAGGCGGGCGAGCGGCGCCTGACGGGCTGGCTGGCGGCGCATGCGCGCGTGAGCTGGATCGAGGATGCCGAGCCCTGGCGGCTGGAGGAGCGCTTGCTGGCCACGCTGTCGCTGCCGCTCAACCTCGACGGGAATGCGCATCACGCCTTCCATGGGCCGCTCACGCGCCTGCGCGCCGGGGCGCGCGAGCGCGCCCGGGCAGCCTGGCGCGCCGCCCGCGGGGACGCCCGGGCATGAGGCGCCTGTGCGTCGTCCCCTGCGGCAAGGCCAAGGTCTGGGACCGCCTGCCCGGGGCGGGCCCCACGCCGGCGCGTGCGGCGTACACGGGCCCGCTGGCCTCGGCGACGCGCCGCTACGCCGAGCGCTTCCACCCGCAGGCCTGGCGGATCGTGTCGGCACGGCACGGGTTCCTCGCCCCCGACGACAATGTGCCCGGGCCCTACGAGGCCTCCTTCGCGCGTCGCGTGCAGGGCACCGTGGCCCCCGAGGTCCTTGCACGCCAGGCGCTGCGCCTGGGCGTGGGCGCGGGCGACGAGGTGCTGGTCGTGGCCGGCTCGGCCTACGTGCGCGCGGTGGCCCGGGCGGTTGCGCCCACCGGCGCCACCGTGCGTGCCCCGCTGGCAGGGCGTGGTGGGCTGGGCAAGATGCTGCAGGCGCTGGCGCGCGCGGTGCAAGGCGGGCGCGAGCTGCCCGGCGGCCCGGCCGTGGGCGTGCCGCCTGCGCCGCGGAGCCGTCGCGGCTCGCGGGGCGCTCAGGCCAGGCGGTAGGTGGCGCCGCGGCGGCGGCCCTCGCGCACGATCAGGCCGCGGTCGATGAGGTCCTGCAGGTCGCGCAGGCCGGTGCGGGCGCTGGTGCCGGAGAGGGCCTGGTAGTCGGCGTTGGTGGCACGGCCGTGGAGCGCGAGGTGGTCGAGCAGCTTGCGCTGGCGCTCGCTGAGCTCGTCGCGCGGCGCGGCGCGCGGCGCCAGGCCCGTCCCCTCGCCGCCGCGGCCGGCGTCCAGCTGCAGGTGCTCGGGGCCGGCCACGGGCTGGTCGCAGAGCACGGCGCAGCGCTCCACCACGTTCTTGAGCTCGCGCACGTTGCCCGGCCAGGGGTGGCGGTAGAGCACGTCCATCGCGGCCGGCGAGAACGAGCCGGGCCCGCGCCCGTTGCGGCGGCGGAACTCGCGCAGGAAGTGCTCCACCAGCAGCGGGATCTCCTCGCGGCGCTCGCGCAGCGGCGGCACCTCCAGGCGAATCACGTTGAGGCGGTAGTAGAGGTCCTCGCGGAAGGTGCCGGCCTTGACGCAGGCCTCGAGGTCCTTGTTGGTGGCGGCCACGATGCGCACGTCCACGTTCACCGGGCGGCTGCCGCCCAGGCGCGTGAACTGCCGCTCCTGCAGCACGCGCAGCAGCTTGACCTGCGCGCCGGGCGACATCTCGCCCACCTCGTCGAGGAACAGCGTGCCCTGGTCGGCCACCTCGAAGCGGCCCTCGCGGCGGCGCTCGGCGCCGGTGAAGGCGCCGCGCTCGTAGCCGAAGAGCTCGCTCTCCAGCAGCGTCTCGGGGAAGGCGGCGCAGTTCACGCTCACGAAGGGGCGCTCGGCGCGCGGGCTGCGCCGGTGCACGAGGCTGGCGATCACCTCCTTGCCCGTGCCGGTCTCGCCGGTGATGAGCAC
>JBJTIJ010000483.1:0-14494 GCA_046094945.1 Planctomycetia bacterium
TCGATGTGGACCCTATCGACACGTCCTTGTATCGCACACCGGTCCGTGGTCACTTGTTGCATGCTTGGGCGCGTGTCGCTAGGGACCCCGGTGCACAGGTCGCCACGTGGACGTTTCTGGGGGCTCCCGCGGGCATCCTCAACAACATGGCCGAGGTCGACGGCGTCTCGCCCATGGCGCGCGCCGGGGCCGCGTTGCTGCTGGTGGCGCCGTGGTTCGCGCTGGCCAACCTCGTGGCCGGGCGCACGGTGGTGAGCGAGCGGCTGGTGCTGGGGCGCGGGGCCGTGCCGCGCGTGGCCGCCGACCTGCTGGCGCTGGTGCGCGACGGCGAGGCCTACGCGCGCGCGCGTGCGGCGCTGGTGGAGGTGCGCACGCGGCTGGAGCGGCCCGAGGTGGCGGTGCGGGCGGCGCGCGCCCTGCTGGCCGTCACGCCGGCCGCGCGCGCCTAGCGCGGCGCGAGGTCGGCGCGCCAGGCGAAGACGGCGTAGTCGCCCGCGTCGTCCAGCCGCACCAGGTCGGCCCCGGCCTGCGCGGCGCGCTGGGCGAAGACGCTCGGATCGCGCTTGAGGTCCACGAGGAAGGCCTGCTGGCGCTCGCCCTCGGCCAGCTCCACCGCCAGCGTGTCCAGCGGCACGCCGGCATCGCTGGCGCGCTCGGCGTAGCCAACCTCCTCCACCTCGCAGCCCAGGTAGAGGGCCAGCCCGTAGTGCGGCTTGCGCAGGAACACCACCTCGCGGGGCGCGAAGGGCAGCACGCGCTCCACCTCGCGCGCCAGCACGCGCGTGTCGTCGCTCATCGGCAGCCAGCGCGAGCCCACCAGCACGGCCGTGCCCAGCAGTGCCAGCCCGGCCACCACCTTGGCGCTGTGCGGCCCGGCCAGCCGGCCCGGCGGCGCGGCGCCGGCAGCCAGCAGCACCAGCGGCGGGAACACCTGCAGCAGGTAGAGCGGCAGGCGCGAGTGCGACACGCACAGCACCAGCGTGGGCAGCAGCAGCCAGCACAGCAGGAAGCGCCGGGCGGGGTCGCCGGCCGCCCGCGCGGGGTGGCGCAGCTCCTGCGCCGCGCCCCACAGGCCGCGCCAGGTGTCCAGCAGCCAGGGGAAGGTGCCCACCAGCAGCAGCGGCACGTAGGCCTTGAGGATGTAGGTGGCCTCCGGGTTTCGCCGGTGCGCGTCGCTGGCCACGCGCTCGACCACCTCGCGCACGAGGAAGTGCTCGGCCAGCCCCGGGTGGCGCAGCACCACCGCCACGTACCACGGCAGGGCGATGAGCACGAAGAGCAGCAGCCCGCCGGGCGCGAACAGCCGGCCCAGTGCGCGCCAGCCGTCCTGCCAGAGGGTGAAGGCCACGATGCCCAGCAGCGGCAGCAGCGCGGGCGGGCCCTTGGTGAGGAAGCCCAGCGCCAGGCCCAGCCACATCAGGTGCAGGCCGCGCCGCGGGCGCGCGTCGTCGAAGCGCCAGCACGCGAAGCCCACGCCCGCCAGCGTGGTCCACAGCGTGAGCAGCGTGTCGGTGGTGATGATGCCGGCGGCGATGCGGGGGCAGGCGCTCAGCGCGTAGAGCGCGGCCGGCAGCCACGGCCGCGTGGGCAGCAGGCGCCGGCCGGCCAGCAGCAGCAGCCAGGCCGTGGCCGCCAGCGCCAGCGCATTGGGCAGGCGCGCGGCCAGCGTGTGCTGGCCCAGCGTGCCCATGCTGGCCGCCAGCAGCCAGTAGGTGAGCGGCGGCTTGCTGAAGTGCGGCGTCTCGTGGTTGAGTGCGGGGTCGATCCAGTTGCCGGTGGCCAGCATGCGCAGCGCCACGGCCGTGTAGCGCCCCTCGTCGGGCCGGTAGAGGCCGCGCGCGCCGGCCACGAGGCAGCCCAGCAGCAGGGCGGCGACGACCAGCGCCAGCACGCCGCGGGCGGGCGCCAAGGCGCTGGGCGGGCTGGGCGCAGGGGCGTGCGCGTCGATGGCCAGGCTCCGGGAGGCACGGCCGGGCTGCGCGCGCGGGCCGTGCTGCCCTGCCTCCCGGCGTGGCGGGCCGCGCCGCCCGCTGGCCCGGGAGCGCGGGGCCGGCGGCGCGCCCGGCGTTCCACCCGGCATCGCACCCGGCTGGGCGGCCAGCGCCTGCCCCGTGGGCGTGGGCGCGCCCACCAGGCCCTGCGGCGGCCCGGCGTAGAGCAGGCGCCCGCCGGCCTCGCCGGGACCGGGGCCGAGGTCCAGCACGTGGTCGGCGCGGCGCAGCAGCGAGAGGTCGTGCTCCACGGCCACCACGGTGTGGCCCGCCTCCACCAGCCGGTCCAGCACGCGCGCGAGGTGCTCGACGTCGTCGGGATGCAGGCCCGCCGAGGGCTCGTCGAGCAGGTAGAGGGTGGGGCCGCTGCCGCCGCGCCCCAGTGCCGCCGCCAGCCGCAGCCGCAGCACCTCGCCCGTGCTCAGCTCGCTGGCCGCGCGGCCCAGCGGCAGCCAGCCCAGGCCCACCTCGGCGGCGGCCGCCAGCGCCGGGCCCACGCGGGGCAGGTCGCGGAACATGGGCGCGGCCTCGCCCAGCGTGCGCTCGAGCAGGTCGGCGATGGACAGGCCCTTGACGCGCACGGCCTCCACCTCAGCGCCGTAGCGGCGGCCGCCGCAGGCCTCGCAGGGCCCGCGCGCGCCGGGCGCGCCCGCCAGCGTGGCGGCCAGCCAGCCCGTGCCGCGGCAGGCCTCGCAGCGCCCGCCAGGGCGGGCCAGCGAGAAGCGTCCCTCGCCCCAGCCGCGCGTGCGCGCCTCCAGCACCTGCGCGTAGAGCTCGCGCAGCGGCGCGAAGGCGCCCAGCAGCGACACCACCGTGGCCCGCGGGTGGCGCGCCGCGCGTGCCTCGGCGGCGCTCACGTGCCGGAAGGCCTCCAGCCCGCGCGCGCGCCCGAAGGCTGCCGGGGGCGCCGGCACCAGCTCCAGCGCTGCCTGCGCCAGGCGCTGCAGGCAGCCCAGCACCAGCGTGCTCTTGCCTGCGCCGCTCACGCCGCTGACGCAGGTGAGGCCGGGGCTGGGCAGCCGCAGCGCCAGCCCCGCCAGGTTGCGCAGCGCGAGGCCCTCGAGCTCGATCCAGCGCGGCGTGCCGCGCGGCTGGCTGCGTGCGGGCAGGGGCGCGCGTGCCAGCGCCCGGCCCAGCGCCGTCGCGCCGCGGGCCACGGCGGCCGGGGTGCCCAGCGCCACGCAGCGGCCGCCCTCGGCGCCCGGCCCGGGGCCCAGCTCGATCACGTGGTCGGCCGCGCGCACCGCCTCGAGGTCGTGCTCCACGCTCACCACCGTGCTGCCGCCCTCGACGAGGCTGCGCAGGCGCGCGCGCAGCGCGCCGCGCTCGGCGACATGGCACGAGGCCATCGGCTCGTCGAGCAGGTAGAGCAGGCCGCCCATGCCCAGCGAGAGCGCGCCGGCCAGCCGCGCGCGGCGCAGCTCGCCCCGCGACAGCCGTTGCGCTGCACGCGCGGCCGGCAGGTGGCCCAGGCCCAGCGCGCACAGCGCGGCGCTGCGCTCGCAGGCCTCGGCCAGCGGCGGCAGGGCCGTGCGTGGCAGCGCCGTGGCCTGCAACGCCGTGGCGTGCAACGCCGTGGCGTGCAACGCCGTGCCGGTCCGTGCCGTGCCTGGACCTGCCGGCACGCCCGCGGGGCGGGCGCCTGCCTGCGGCGCCAGCGCGGCCAGCCACGCGCTGGCCGCGGCCAGCGGCAGCGCCTCCAGCGCGGGCAGCGTCAGGCCCCCGAGCCGCGCTGCGGCCCCGAAGGGGGCGAGGCGCGTGCCGTGGCAGGCGGGGCAGGCCGCCGCCTCGTCGCCTGCCAGCGGGGCGTGCGCGCGGGCCGCGCGCGCGAGCGGACGGCGCGCGGCGCGGGCGCTGCGCCCGCTGCTGCGCCTGCCGGCGCGTGCGTTGCGGCCCGGGGCGGGCGCCAGCGCCTGCTCGCCGCGCCCCGCGCAGGCCGGGCAGGCACCCTGCGGGTGGGTGGGCGCGAAGAGGCGCGGCGCCAGCAGCGGCCAGGCCTGCTCGCAGGTGCCGCACACGGGGCGTGCGGCCAGCACCTGCTCCTGGCCGGCGCCGCTGGCCGGCTCCACCCGCAGGCGCAGCACGCCCCCGCCCAGCGCCAGCGCCTGCTCCACGGTGTCGCGCAGGCGCTCGCGCAGGGCCTCGGCGCCCGGCTGCACCACCACGCGGTCCAGCACCACGTCCACCACGGCGCCGGGCGCGAGCGTCGCGGGGGCCAGCTCGTCCACGCGCACGGCCGCGCCCCCGTCCACGCGCACGCGCACCCAGCCGGCGCGCACCGCGGCCTCGAGGGCCTGCGGCCCGCGCCCACCCCGTGCCAGCACCAGCACGCGGCTGCCCGCGGGCAGGGCGCGCACACGCTCCACGATGGCCTCGCGCGCCAGCACCTCGAGGGCGGCACCGCAGCCGGGGCAGTGGGGCGTGGCCGCGCGCGCCCACAGCGCGCGCAGCGCGTGGCTGAGCTCGGTGACGGTGCCCACCGTCTCCAGCGGCCCCGGCGCGCGCTCGCCGGCGCCCACCACCACGGCCGGCGGCAGGCCCTCGATGCGGTCCACGTCGGGCCGTGCGAAGAGCTCGCTGCCCTCGGCCGTGCGGCCCAGCGAGCCCAGGAAGCGGCGCTGCGACTCGGCGCCCAGCGTGTCGAGCACCAGCGAGCTCTTGCCCGAGCCCGAGACGCCGCAGACGGCCGTCCACGCCTCCCAGGGCAGGTCCACGTCCACGTCGCGCAGGTTGTGCGTGCGGGCGCCGCGGACGCGGATGGAGTGGGCCGTCACGGGGCGCGATGCTACGCGCCCGCGCCCGCGCGGCAGGCCCCCGGGCCGGGACGGCGGCCGCAGGCTTGCCCGCGGGCCCGGTATCCTTCGCGGGTGACCCCCGAGACCCCGATCGATGCCGCGGCCGCCGGGCCGTCCCCGGCGCAGGGCCGCCCGACGCCGGCCGGCCACCTGCCGGGCTCGGCGCGCTGGGGCTCGGTGCTGGGCTGCGTCTCGGCGCTGCTGCTGCTGGCTGCGCCCTTCCTGCCGTGGGTGCGCGTCGAGCCGGCCCAGGCCGAGGCCTTCGGGCGCGCCGTGGTGCAGGCCGCCGCCGACGAGGGCCCGGGGGCCGGCAACGAGGGCTTCGCCCAGCTGGGCGGCCGCCTGGCGCGCGAGCACCAGCTCACCGGGCTGGACCTCGTGCAGTGGTCGCGCGAGGCGCGCGCGCGGCTGGCCGACGCGCGCAGCGAGGCTGCCGGCACGGCGCGCGAGCGCGCGCTGCGCTCGCGGGCCTGGGACCTGCTCGCCGGCCTGGTGCTGGGCATGGGCGCGGGGGCGCTGCTGCTGGCCTGCTACCTGCTCTGGCACCGCTTCGCGCGCTGGCGCCCGCCGCTGCAGGTGCTCGGCGGCCTGCTCTCGATGGCCGGGCTGGGCTGCGCGATGGGCGTGATCTTCGCCTGGCGCCTGTTCGACACGCTGCTCAAGCCCGGGCCGGGCCATGCGCTGCTGATGGTGGGCGGCGTGGGCATGCTGGCGGCGCTGGTCGGCACCGTGCGCGTGCTGCACCTGCCGCTGGTGTTCCTCGGGCTGCTGGTGAGCGCCGCGGCACTGGGCTTCCTGGGCTGGGTGTACGTGGGCGCGCCGGGGCTGTGAGCCCGGCAGGCGCCACGGGGCCCTCGCGGGCCGCCACGTGGGCGTGGCTGGCGCTGGTGCTCGCGGGCATCGTGGCGCTGGGGCGCCTCTCGCTGGTGGCGTGGGTGGAGGAGCCCGTGCCCACGGGGCTGCCGCGCGTGGGCGGCGAGCCGGGCCCCGCGCGCCCGGCGCTGCTGGTGGTGATCGACGGGCTGCGCGAGCAGGCGCTGTGGGGCGAGCCCTGCGCGCTGCCCTGGCTGCGCAGCCTGGCGGCCGGCGGCGCCGGGGGCGTGGCACGTGCCGGCAACCCCACGCTCACCGCCGCCTGCGTGCGCACGCTGCTCACCGGGCAGTGGCCGGACCTGGTCACGGCCTTGCGCAACTTCGATGCCGAGGTGGCGCAGGGCTCGTGGCTGCAGGCCTTGCACGAGCGCGGGGCGCGCACGGCACACGCCGGCGATGCGGCCGTGGCCCAGCTGTGCGCGCCCTGGCTGGCAGCAGCCGACACGCTGGCCTTCCCTGACCGCGGGCCGGTGGACCAGGGCCAGTGCGACGCGCAGGCCGTGCCCTTCGTGCTCGGGCGCATCGCCGGCGGCTGCACGGCCGTCACGCTGCACCTGACCGGCCCCGACCACGCGGGCCACAAGCACGGCGCCGCGGGCGAGCCCTACCGCGCGGCCTGCGCCACGGTGGACGGGCAGGTGGCCTCGGTGGTGTCGGCCTTCCGGGCGCGCCACCCGCAGGCCACCGTGCTGGTGGCGGCCGACCACGGCGTGTCGGCCCACGGCACGCACGGCGGCGGCGAGCCCAGCGCCGAGCGCGCGCCCTTCGTGCTGGTGGGGCCCGGGGTGGCGCGCGTGCAGGGGGTGGAGGTGCCGCAGGCCGCGCTGGCGCCCACGCTCAGCGCGCTGCTGGGCCTGCCGCAGCCGCCGCTGGCGCAGGCGCCGCCGGCGGCGGCGCTGCTGGCCCTGCCGGCGGCCGACGTGCAGCGTGCGCTGGACGCCCACGTGCAGGCGCGCGCGCAGGTGGCGCGCGCCGTGGGCGCCTCGGGCGTGGACCCGCTGGACAGCAAGCGTGCCGCGCTGGCGCTGGCCAAGATGGGCCCCGAGGGCGTGCAGGCGCTGGAGGCCCTCGGGCGCGAGCTCGACGGGCTGGCGCGGCCCGGGGCCGGCCTGCTCAGGGCCGCGCTGCTGGCGCTGGCGCTGCTGGGGCTGGCCGCGCTGCTGGCGCTGGCGCCCGTGGCCTGGCCGCAGGCGGCTGCACTGCGGCGTGCAGGGCTGGCCGTGGCGCTGCTGGCGCTGGCGCTGGCGCCCTCGCCGCAGGCGCGGCTGCTGGCGCCGGGGCTGGTGGCTGCGGCCCTCGGCCTCTGCGCACTGGTCGTGCTGGCACGGGCCCCGCTGTTGCGCCCGCCAGCGCCCGGGGGCCCGGTGCGTGGCGCGGCCGCGTTGCTGGCGGTGCTGCTGGCCGTGCCCGTGCTGCTGGTGTCCTTCGACGAGCTGCGCGACGCAGCCGAGCGCAGCGTGCTGGAGGCCAGCCTGCCGCCGCTGGCGGCCGTGGCGCTGCTGCTGCTGGGCGCGGTGGCGCTGCGCCGCCGGCAGCGCGCGCGCGCCCCACGGAGGCCTGCGCACGAGGCCCTGCCGGGCGGGAGCGTGCCCGGCCTCTGTGCAGCGGCGCTGGCCGGCGCGCTGCTGGGCGGCGTGCTGAGCCTGCGCCCGCTGGTGGATCCCTTCGTGCCCGTGGCCTGGCTGGTGGCGCTGGCGGCGCTGGCGGGCATGGCGCTGGGGCTGCGCTCGCCGGCGCTGGCCGGCGTGCGGCCCGCCGTGCGCCACGCGGCCTGGCTGCTGCTGGCGCTCGCGCTGCTGGGGCCGCGCCTGCTGGCGGAGGGTGCGGGCTCGTGGGTGCAGCGCCTGCCGGTGCGCGAGGCGGGCTGGGCGCTGGCGGCCGGCGCGCTGATGCTGGGCCTGCGCCTGCTGCTGGCGCGCGAGCGGCGCACGGACGTGCCGCGCCTGGCGTGCACGCTGGCCGACGTCGCGCTGGGGCTGGCGTGGGCCGGCCGCCTGCTGGCGGCCGTCGATGGCCTGCCGTGGGCCCTGCGCGTGCTGCTGGCCTTCGGCCCGCAGGTGGCGGCCGTGGCCGCGCTGCTGCTGGCGCTGCGCGCGCCCTCGCCGGCGGCCGCACTGCTGCCGCGGCTGGTGGCCGCGCTGGCGCTGGCCCGGCGCCTGACGGCCAGCGACGCCGAGTGCACGGCCTTCGCCCTGCTGGCCGCCTGCGCCTGGCGCGCCGGGCGGCTGCCGCGGGCCGCGCCGGCACTCGCGCTGGGCGGGCTGGCGGCGCTGGTGCTGGCGCTGCGCACGGCCGGCTTCCATGCGCTGGGCGGCACGGAGTCGTTCTCGACCGTGGACGTGGGGGCCGGCTTCCTGGGCCTCGAGACGCTCGGCAGCGGCGCGCAGCCCGGCGTGGGCGGCGTCACGTGGCCCAACGCGGTGGCCACGCTGCAGGTGGGGCTGCGCTTCGCGCTGCCGTGGCTGCTGCTGTTCGCGGCGCTGGCGGCGCAGGGGCTGGAGGCGGCGCGCCTGCGCCTGCTGCTGGCCGCCCTGGCAGCCGGCTTCGCGGCCCGCGCCGCGCTGCTGCTGCTGATGCTGTGGGCCTTCGCCGAGAACGCCTGGTGGGTGGAGCAGGCCTACACCGTCTACGCGCTGGGCGCCGCCGACGTGCCCCTGCTGTGCGTGGCGGCCGTGGCCGGCGGGGCCTTCACCGTCCCGCGGTTGCAGCCCGGGCCGCCGGCGCCGATGATGGCGGCATGCAGCGCCTGATCGCCGTCTTCGGGGCCGGCAACCCCTCGCGCGAGGAGTACAACCTCGCCGCCGAGGTGGGCCGCCTGCTGGCCCAGCGGGGCCTGGCCGTCGTGTGCGGCGGCACCTACGGGATCATGGAGGCCGCCTGCATGGGGGCCAAGGAGGCCGGCGGGCTCACCGTGGGCCTGCTGCCCGGCTACCAGCGAGCCGAGGCCAACCCCTACGTGGACGTGGTCATCCCCACCGGGCTGGGCGACGCGCGCAACGTGCTGGTGGCCACGGCCGGCGAGGCCGCCATCGCGGTGGGCGGCCGGCTGGGCACGCTCTCGGAGATCGCGCTGGCCCTCAAGCACGGCATCCCCGTGGTGGGCCTCAAGACGTGGAACCTCGACCCCGCGGCGCTCTTCGACCGCAGCGTGCCCGCGGCGCGCTCGGCCGCCGAGGCCGTGGAGATGGCGCTGGCGCTGGCCGCCGAGCGCGAGGCCCAGCGCCGGGCGGGGGCCAGCGGGCTGCCGGCGGGCGAGGGCGAGCGGCCCGACGCCTAGGCGCGCGCGCTGCTCAGCGGTGGCAGAGGCGGCGGAAGCTGCAGGAGCGGCAGGTCTCGAGGTCGTCGGTGAGCGGGAAGTCTTCGCGGCGCGCCACGTTGGCCTGCGGGTCGGCCAGCCGGCTGCGCATGGCGGCGATCGAGGCGCGCATCTGGGCGCCCACCTCCTCGAGGTCGGTGGGGGCCAGGCGCACGTCGTGCACCTCCACCTGCCGGCCCAGGTAGACGAGGCGCGTGGTGACGAGGTCGGTGGGCACGCTGAAGCGCGCCTGCACGTAGAGGGCGTAGCACACCAGCTGGGCGCGGTTGCCCTGCGGGTCGACGGCGCCGGTCTTCCAGTCGTAGATCTCGGCGCCGCCGCCCTCGGTGCGCATGCCGAAGTCGAGCACGGCCCACACCGGCGTGCCCTCGAACTCGAAGCTGTCCAGCGTCTCGATGGGCAGCCACTGGCGCGGGTCGCTGGCGCGGATGCGCGCGGCCAGCGGGCTCTGCAGCCAGCCGCGCAGGGCCTCGCGCGCCTTGTCGCTCATGGCCGCCCACTCGCTGCGCGGCACCGCGTCGGCGTACTCGTGCTCCTGCAGGCCCAGCACGCGCTTGGGCTGCTGGCGGTAGGCCCGGTCGCGGCTGGCCGCGAACTGCTCGCGCATGCGCTGCGTGAGCGCCTCCACCTCGCCCTCCACGTCCAGCACCACCGGCCGCGGGCGCTCGAAGGACAGCTCGTCGGCCCGCCCGGCGCTGTCCAGCTGCCGGCGCAGGATGCCCTCGATGGCGTCGTGCACGGCGCTGCCCACCCAGGCCCAGCGCGTGGAGAGGTTCTTGAGGATGTAGGCCTCGCGCGCCTCCGGGTCGCCGTCGCGGTCCCAGCCGCCCCACGAGCCGTAGTACTGCCACCAGTACTGGCGCAGGCAGCGCTGGAAGGTGCCGTCGCGCGACGAGCTCCACGTGAAGTTGTTCTCGAGCTTGCCCACGCGGCGGATCCTACCGCGGCTGCGCGAGCACGACGCGCACGGACGTGCTCCCGCCCGGCAGGACGCTGACAGGCACGGCCTCGCCGGCCGGCATGCCCTCCTTGCTGGCGCTGGCGCGGTAGGTGCCGGGCGCGAGGTCGGGCAGCGTGGCGCGGCCGCCGGCGTCGGTCACGCTGCGGTCGCCCTCGAAGATGGTCACCAGCGAGAGGCTGCGGGTGACGGGCTGGCCGCGCGCGTCCAGCAGGCTCACGCGCGCACCGGCCAGCGGGCGGCCGGCGTCGTCCTCCACCAGCACCTGCAGCGTGCCGCCGCGCGAGAGCACGCCGTCGAGGCTGCCGCCCTGCGCGCCCAGCGTCACCGGCCGCTCGTCGGGCGCCAGGCCGCGGGCCTCGAAGCGCACCGTGTAGGCGCCGGCCTCCAGCCCGTGCACGTCGTAGCGCCCGTCGCTGCCGGTGGTGGCCATCGAGAAGCTGAACACGCTGCGGCCGCGCGCGTCGCGCAGCGAGACCGTGGCGTCCTCGACGGGCTTGCCCGTGTCATCGGTGACGCGGCCCGAGAGCGTCACGCCCGGCGCGAGCCGGATGTCGCCCGTGTCATGGGCGGCGCCCTCGGCCAGCACGAAGGGCTCGCCCAGGTGCTGGGCGTGCTCGCCGCTGTTGACGCGCAGCAGGTAGCGGCCGGCCTCCAGCCCGCCGGCCTCGAAGCTGCCGTCGGTGGCCGTGGTCTTCTGGGCGCGCATGCGGCCCATGGCGTCGCCCTCGCCCCCGGCCGCCTCCAGCGTCACCCACGCGCCCGTGACCGGCTGGCCGTCGGCCCGCACCACGCGGCCGCGCACCGTGCTGGTGCCCAGGGCCAGGTCGAGCGTGGCGGCCAGCGTCTCCTCGTCCAGCTCCACCGTGCGCTGCACCGTGGCGCCCGAGGGCACCTGCACGATCACGCGCAGCGCGCCGGGCTGCAGGCCCTCGATGCGCCAGGCGCCCTGCGCGTCGGCCGTGGCCGACTGCTGGCCGGCCTCGCCCCGCGCGTCCAGCACGCGCACGAGGCTGCCGGCCGCCGGGCGGCCGGAGAGCGTGATGCGCCCCGCCAGCGAGCCCGTGCCGCCGCGGGCCACGAAGTCGACCTGCAGCGTGCCCTCGCCGGAGACCACGATGCCGGTCTTCACCTGCCCGGGCGCGCCGTTCTCGAACACGCCCGTGCTCAGCTGCCAGGTGCCGGCCGCCACCGGCTCGAAGGTGTAGGTGCCCTGCTCGTCGCAGAAGGTGGAACGCGGCTCGAACCAGTTCTGGAACAGGTTCACCTGCTCGCCGGCAGCGGGCACGCCCTCGCCGCGCAGCACGCGGCCCGTGATGCGCGCGCCGCCGCCCATGCGCACGGTGACGTGCGTGGCCGAGCCCGCCGGCGCGGGCGTGCCCTCCCAGGTGGTGTCGGCGTGGCGCGGGTGGCGCACGTGCAGCTTGAGCGGCTCGAGCGGCAGGCCCTTGAGCAGGAAGCCGCCCTCGCGGTCGCTGCGCGCGTACTGCTCGCGGTTGGGGCCCGGCGGGAAGCCGCCCATGCGCACGTAGACCTCGGCGCCCTCGACATGGTTGCCGGCGGCGTCGGTGACGGTGCCCTGCACCACCCCGCCGGCCGGCAGGCGGATCTCCACCTGCGTGGCCTCGCCCACCTTCACGCTGGCCTTAGTGCCCTGCGCGAGGGCGCCTGAGGCGTCCCAGGCGTCCAGGGTCCACGAGCCGGGCGTGAGCGGCAGGCGGAAGCGGCCGTCGGCCCCGACGGCATGCACCTGGCTGTAGACGTAGCCGAAGGGCTCGTTGCCCCACGGGCGCAGCGAGACGCCCGCGCGCGGGCTGCCGTCGCCGCCCAGCACGCGGCCCTCCACCCAGCCCACGCCGCCCAGCCGGATCGTGGTGCCCGTGCTGGGCGAGGTGACGGGGTTGGCCTGCCCGCGGCCGTGCTCGTCGGAGCCGCACATGAGCCAGTAGCGGCCCTCGCGCAGGCCCTCGAGCAGGAACGAGCCATCGCCGGCCGTGGCCACCGCCGGGCAGCCCATGAAGGAGGGCTGGTGGAAGCCCATCACGGAGGCCCCGGCCACCGGCGTGCCGTCGGCCGCCACCACGCGCCCGGCGATGCTCACGCCCGGCGCGAGGCGCGCGGTGATGCGCTCGACCCGCCCGCGCGCCACCACCACCCGGTCCCAGGCCTGCGTGGCCATGCCGGGGGCACGCACCACCACCGAGTAGGCCTGCGGCTGCAGCGGCACGAGCCGCGCCACGCCCTCGCCGTCGCTGGTGGCCGTGCCCGAGAGCACCTCGCGCTCGCCCGCGCGCGCCGGGCCCATGAGCAGGTGCAGGTCCCAGCGGATGGTCGTGGCCAGCACCGAGGCACCGGCCAGCGGCCGGCCGGCGAGGTCGGTCACCTTCACCTCGATGCCGTCGCGCAGTGCCTCGCGCGCCTGCAGGTCGATGGGCGGCATGTCGGCCTGCTGGCCCTCGGCCAGCGGGGGGGAGGCTTGCGTGCGGCCGCGCCAGCCCTCGGCGCTGGCCGAGAGCTCGCAGGCGCCGGCCGGCAGGCCCTGCACCTCGAAGCGGCCCTCCTCGCGCGTGCGCAGCGCCGCCGGCGCGTGCGGCGGCGGCAGGTAGAGCACCACGCGCGCCAGCGGCAGCGGCGTGCCCGCGCCCGTCACCTGCCCGCGCAGCACGCCCGTGCCCAGCACGAGGCGCAGCGTGCCCACCGGCTCGCCGTCCACCTCGCGCGGCAGCTGGCCGGCGGCCGGCCGGCCGCTGGACGCCAGCCGCGGCCCGCCCGCGCCGGCCGGCTCGGCCTCCAGGCCCTCGCTGCCCGGCGTGCGGCGGCTCGTGCCCAGGCCCAGCGGGTCGCCCAGCAGCAGCAGGGCCGCCAGCGCGGCCAGGGCCAGCAGCGACAGGACCAGCAGCAGCGAGCGGTTCATGCGGGCCTCCGGGCGGGTTGCCGGCCCGCGACGCTACCCGGCCTAGTAGGCGCGTGCGTAGATGACGGTGTGGCGGGCCGGCTTGCCCGAGACGATGCAGCGGCGCTCGCCCGGCTCGCCGCCCTCGAAGGGGATGCAGCGGATGGTGGCGTTGCAGCGCTCCTTGACCGCCGCCTCGCTGGCGGCCTCGCCGTCCCAGCCGCCCACGTACCAGCCCGGCTGCGACTCCAGCCGCGTGGCCAGCTCGTCGAGCGTGGCCACCGGCCAGGTGTGCGCGTCGCGCAGCGCGCGCGCACGCGCCAGCAGGTCGGCCTGCATGGCGTCCAGGATCGCCGGCAGGCGCGTGGCCAGCTGGTCGAGGGCCACGGGCTCCTTGGCGCGGTTGTCGCGGCGCACCGTGAGGCAGCCGCCCTTCTCCACGTCCTTGGGGCCCACCTCGATGCGCACGCACACGCCCTTGCGCTCCCACTCGAAGTACTTGGCGCCGGGCTTGAGGCCGTCGCGGTCGTCCACCTTCACCGGCAGGCCCAGGCCCTTGAGGATGGCGGCCACCTTGTCCACGTGCGCCATCACCTGCGGCAGCTCCTCGCCCTTGCGGTAGATGGGCACGATCACCACGGGCAGCGGCGCCACGCGCGGCGGCAGCACCAGGCCCGTGTCGTCGCTGTGCGTCATCACCAGGCCGCCGATGAGGCGCGTGCTCACGCCCCACGAGGTGGCGTGGACGTGCTCGCGCGCGCCCGCCGCGGTCTGGAAGGTGACGTCGAAGGCCTTGGCGAAGTTCTGGCCCAGGTCGTGCGAGGTGCCGGCCTGCAGCGCCCAGCCGTTCTGCATGTAGGCCTCGATGCAGTAGGTGTCGACGGCCCCGGCGAAGCGCTCGCTGGGCGTCTTGCGCCCCTGCACCACGGGCATGGCCAGCACCTGCTCGCAGAAGTCGCGGTAGACGTCGAGCATCTTGCGCGCCTCGGCCACCGCCTCGGCGCTGCTGGCGTGGGCGGTGTGGCCCTCTTGCCACAGGAACTCGGCCGTGCGCAGGAAGGGGCGTGTGCGCATCTCCCAGCGCATCACGTTGGCCCACTGGTTGATGAGGATGGGCAGGTCGCGGTACGAGTCGATCCACTTGCCGTACATGTGCCAGATCACCGTCTCGCTGGTGGGGCGGATGATGTACTCCTCCTCCAGCCGGCTCTCCGGGTCGGGCTCCACGCTGGCCTTGCCGTCGCGCACCACGCTCTTGAGGCGCGTGTGCGTCACGATGGCGCACTCCTTGGCGAAGCCCTCCACGTGCTCGGCCTCGCGCGCGAGGAACGACTTGGGGATGAGCAGCGGGAAGTAGGCGTTGACGTGCCCCGTCTCCTTGAAGCGCCGGTCGAGGTCGTCGCGGATGCGCTCCCAGATGCCCATGCCGTGGGGCCGGATCACCATGCAGCCCTTGGTGGGCGCGTAGTCCATGAGCTGCGCGGCCTGGATCACGTCCAGGTACCACTGGCTGTAGTCCTTCTCGCGCGGGGTGATCGTGGCGTCGTGCGTGTCGGCCATGGCAGGCTCCGGGGCATGCGCGGGGGGGCGGCGCGACGCGGGGAGGCTACCGCCGGCGGGGCGCTCCAGCCCGCTGGCGCGCGACCGCCGCCGCGTGGGCGGTGGAGG
>JBJTIJ010000484.1:0-4205 GCA_046094945.1 Planctomycetia bacterium
CGCTGGTGTGGATGGCGCGCGAGGCGCGCACGCCCGTGCTGCAGGTCTCGCTGCCGACGCAGTCGGGGCCCGATCTGGTGCGCATGGGCCGGGCGCTGGCGCCGCTGCGCGACGAGGGCGTGCTGGTGCTGGCCAGCGGCAACGTGACGCACAACCTCGGCCGCCGGGACCTGCGGCCGGGGGCGCCGGTGCCTGCGTGGGCGCAGGAGCACGATGCGTGGCTGGCCGATGCGCTGCTGCGGCGCGACGTGGATGCGCTCAGCGACTTCCGGCGGCGTGCGCCCGCACTGGCCATGAACCATCCCACGCTCGAGCACCTCACGCCCCTGATGGTGGCGGTGGGCGTGGCCTCGGCCTCGTGGGCGAGCACCACCTTCCCGCTCTCGGGCTTCGACGCCGGCAGCGTCTCGCGCCGCTGCGTCGAGCTCGCCTAGCGCCGCTCGGCGGCGAGCTCGGCCTCGAGGGCACCGGCGAGGCGCTCGACCTCCGCCGGCTCGTTGTAGGCCTGGGTGGAGGTGCGCACCCAGCGCGTGGGGGCCTGCGGCCAGTAGAGCACCGGCACCTGGATGCGGTGCTGCGCCACCAGCCGCTCCTGCAGCGCCGTGTGGTAGCCGCGCGCGGGCGGGGCCACGCCGGCCGGCGCCGGCGGAAGCGGCAGCGTGGCCAGCGTGCCGATCATGCTGTCGGGGCAGGGCAGGGGCACGCCCAGCCGCGCCGCCAGCTGGCGGCGCGCGGCCAGCGCGCCCTCGCGGTTGAGCCGCATGTGGGCGGCCCAGCCCCCGGGGCGCAGGCCCTCGATGAAGCGCAGCGCGTCGGGCACGCACAGCCATGCCGAGGGGTCGTCGGTGCCGCCCCAGTCGAATTCGAGGCGGAAGCGCGAGCGCCCCGGGCGCACGGCGTTGGTGCCGTGGCTGATCACCAGCGGCCGGATCGCGGCGCGGCGGTCGGCGCGCACGTGCAGGAAGGCCGCCCCTTTGGGCGCGCACACCCACTTGTGGAAGTTGCCCGTGATGTAGGAGGCGCCCAGCCGCGTCACGTCCAGCGGCAGCATGCCGGGCGTGTGGGCGGCGTCCACCAGCACGTGGATGCCGCGCTGCTCCAGCAGCGGCACCAGCTGCTCGACGGGCAGCACCAGGCCGGTGGGGCTGGTGACGTGGTCGAGCAGCGCGAGGCGCGTGCGCTCGCTGACGGCCGCCAGCACGCGCTCGACCACCTCGTCGGGCCCGCGGCTGGGGAAGGGCACCTCGGCCACCACGACGCGCGCACCGGTGCGCTGGGCCAGCACGTGCAGCGCGTTGCGGCAGGCGTTGTAGACGTGGTCGGTGGTCAGCAGCTCGTGGCCCGGCGCGATCGTGCCGTGGGCCAGCGAGGCCAGCACGGTGTTCACGCCCGTGGTGGCGTTGCTGACGAAGGCGAAGCCCTCGGGGTCGGCACCCACGAAGGCCGCCGCCTCGAGGCGCGCGGCGTCCAGGGCGCGCTCGAGGTCCTCGACCATGAAGCGCACCGGCTCGCGCTCCATGCGGTCGCGCCAGGCGCGCTGGGCGTCCAGCACGGCCCGCGGCGTGGCGCCGAAGGAGCCGTGGTTGAGGAAGGTCACGTCGGGGTCCAGGCCCCAGTGCTGCCGCAGCTCCCGGCCCATGTCGGCCTCCTGCCGGCCTAGCCGGCCAGCGTCTTGAGCGCCCGGTTGGCCACGGCCAGCATGGCCAGGCTGGGCGTGCCCGCCGCCTGCAGCTCGGCCAGCAGCTGGTCGGCCCGCTCCACCTGCGCGCTGCGCGCGGCGCACCAGCGGCCCAGCGCCTCGGTGGGGGCGCCGCCGGCGCTGGCGCCGCGCCCGGCCTTGCCGCCGCCCAGCACGCTGGCCACCAGCGCGGCCTGCTGCGTGTAGAGGTCGTCCACCACGGCCGTGATGGCCTGCTTGTCCCAGGCGCTCTCCCTGCCGGCCGCGCAGCCAGTCCAGCCCGAAGCGCTCGCCGGCGGCGAAGTACTCGCGCGCCGCCTCGGCGGCCGTCACCTTGGCCTTGCGCGCCACGCGCACGAGGTCCAGCGCCGTGGACAGGCGCGGCAGCGTGGCCACGCGCGCGGCCAGCGCGGCGGGCACGCCGGCCTTCACGGCCGCCGCGACGCGTCGCTCGTGGTCCTCGCGCGCCGTGCCCACCAGCACCTCGGGCAGCACGCGCACGGCCTCGGCGAGGCTCTCCTTCCACGACTTGGCCAGCTCTTGCACCTTGAGCGGCCGGGCCTCCTCGCGCAGCAGCCACACCGTGGCGCGCTCCACCATGCGGCCGGCCTCGGCCAGCATCTGCGCCTGCTGCAGGGCCGGCAGGCGCCCGTCGAGGGCCTCGATGGCGTCCCACAGCGACGGCAAGCCGAAGGCCTCGCGCACCAGCACGAAGGCGCGCGCCACGTCGGCCGGCGTGGCGCCCGTCTTCTCGGCCACCTCGTGGGCGAAGGTGATGCCCACGCGGTTGACCAGCTGGTTGGTGATGCAGGTGGCGATGATCTCGCGGCGCAGCCGGTGTCGCGCCATGGCCTCGGGGAAGCGCTCGGGCAGCACGGGCGGGAAGTAGCGCGCGAGGTCCTCGGCCATGGCCGGGTCGTCGGGCAGGTCGCTGGCCAGCAGGGCGTCGTAGAGGTCGATCTTGGCGTAGGCCAGCAGCACGCACAGTTCCGGGCGCGAGAGGCCCACGCCGCGCCGCGCGCGCAGCGCGGCCGCATCGGGCAGGCCCTCGAGCTTGCGGTTGAGCTTGCCTGGCGCCGCCAGCGTGCCCATGAAGCGGCCCAGCCGGTCGACCAGCCGTGCGCTCATCATGTGCGTGACGCTGATGGCCTGCGTCTGCAGGTAGTTGTCGCGCAGCACCAGCGCGCCTACCTCGTCGGTCATCTGCTTGAGCAGGGCGTCGCGGCGCGCGCGGTCCAGGCCGCCGGAGGCCACCACGTCGCCCAGCATGATCTTGATGTTGACCTCGTGGTCGCTGGTGTCCACGCCCGCGCTGTTGTCCATCGCGTCGGTGTTCAGGCGGCCGCCGGCCAGCCCGTACTCGATGCGCGCGCGCTGCGTCATGGCGAGGTTGGCGCCCTCGCCGATCACCTTGGCGCGCAGCTCGGTGGCGTCGATGCGCAGGGCGTCGTTGGCGCGGTCGCCGGCGTCGGCGTGCGTCTCGTGGCTGGCCTTGACGTAGGTGCCGATGCCGCCGAACCACGCCAGCTCGACGTCGGCCTTGAGGATGGCGCGCATCAGGTCGGCCGGCGTGGCCGTCTCGCCGGCAAGGCCCAGCAGGGCACGCACCTCGGGCGTGAGCGGCACCGACTTGGCCTTGCGGTCGAAGACGCCGCCGCCCTTGCTGATCCTGGCCGCGTCGTAGTCGGCCCACGAGGAGCGCGGCAGGCGGAACAGGCGCTCGCGCTCGGCAAACGAGGTGGCCGCGTCCGGCGCCGGGTCGATGAACACGTGGCGGTGGTCGAAGGCGGCCACGAGGCGCAGGTGGCGGCTCAGCAGCAGCGCGTTGCCGAACACGTCGCCCGACATGTCGCCCACGCCCACGCAGGTGGTGTCCTGGGCCTGGATGTCCTTGCCCAGCTCGCGGAAGTGGCGCTTGACGGCCTCCCAGCCGCCGCGGGCCGTGATGCCCATGGCCTTGTGGTCGTAGCCCGCGCTGCCGCCCGAGGCGAAGGCATCGCCCAGCCAGAAGCCGTACTCGGCCGAGACCGAGTTGGCGTGGTCGCTGAAGGTGGCCGTGCCCTTGTCGGCAGCCACCACCAGGTAGGGGTCGTCCTCGTCGCGCCGCACCACGTCGCGCGGCGGCACCACGGCTGCGCCCTCGAAGTTGTCGGTGATGTCCAGCAGCCCGCGCAGGAACTGCTTGTAGCAGTCCACGGCGTAGGCCTGCAGCGCGTCGCGGCCCTCGGGCGCCTGCTTGAGCACGAAGCCGCCCTTGCTGCCGACGGGCACGATGACGGCGTTCTTCACCTGCTGGGCCTTCATCAGGCCCAGCACCTCGGTGCGGAAGTCCTCGCGCCGGTCGCTCCAGCGCAGGCCGCCGCGCGCCACCTTGCCGCCGCGCGACGTGGTGCGGCGCGACGAGGACGACCCCTACCTGGTGGTGGCCGCCGACAAGGGCACGGCCTCCACCTTGGGGGCGAGGTAGGGGATCTGCTGCGGGGCCTGCGTGTAGACGCCCAGCGCGAAGAGGCCGATGAGGCAGCGC